>DATDIA010000230.1:0-3364 GCA_036521295.1 Candidatus Cybelea sp.
GCGTTACGCTGCAAGAGATTCCGCTACCCAATGCGATCGTCGATTCTCTTTCGCCGGCTGGGCTTGCGCGGGGCATAGCAACGGCGTTCGGAAGCGCTCTCGCCGAGACCGGTCTCGAACCGTCGGCGCTGGCCCAAGGGATAACCGAGGGTCATTATTCGCTCGAGCAGTTCGCTAAAACGCCCGAAACCGCCGCGCGCGGGGCGTTGCGTCCCTACGTTGAGGCCGCCCTTCTCCGCATCACCGCGCAGCGAAAGGAGCGCGCCGCACGGCTTGCGCGGCTTCCGCAACTTCCGCCGCCGCTGCTCTACGTCATCGTCGCGAGCGGCAACATCTACGAGGATCGGACGGCGGCCGTCGCGGCAGCCGAGGCGGGTGCGCAGGTCATCGCGGTGATTCGCTCGACCGGGCAATCGCTGCTCGATTTCGTCCCGTTCGGTCCGACTACCGAAGGCTTCGGCGGCACCTACGCGACCCAAGCGAACTTCGCAATCATGCGCGCCGCGCTCGACGAGATCGGCGAGAAGCTCGGCCGGTACGTCATGCTCACCAACTATGCCAGCGGTCTGTGCATGCCCGAGATCGCCGTGATGGCGGCACTCGAACGCCTCGACATGCTGCTCAACGATTCGATGTACGGTATTCTCTTCCGAAACATCAACATGAAGCGGACCTTCGTCGACCAGCACTTCAGCCGCATGCTCAACGCGTATTCCGGCATCATCATCAACACCGGAGAAGACAACTACCTTACTACCGCCGACGCCGTAGATCAGGCACCGGCCGTCTTGGCGTCGCAGTTCATCAACGAGGAGTTTGCGCATCGCGCCGGACTGCCCGATCCACAGATCGGATTGGGCGACGCTTACGAAATCGACCCGGACTTAGAAGACAGCTTCCTCTATCAAGTCGCCCAGGCGCAGCTGGCGCGCGAGATTTTCCCCGATGCCGCGCTGAAGTACATGCCGCCGACCAAACATATGACCGGCGACATCTTCAAGGGCCACCTCATCGATGCAATGTTCAACCTGACCTCGGTGATGACCAAACAGAGCATCCATCTTTGCGGCATGCTCACCGAGGCGATCCACACGCCGTTCTTGGGAGACCGAGCGCTCTCGCTCGAAAACGCGCGCTACATCATGAACACCGCGCGTCATTTCGGCGACGAGATCGTGTTACGGCCCGGCGGAACGATCGAGCGCCGCGCGCAAACCGTGCTCGGCGCGTGCGAGGCACTCCTGGAGCGCGTCGCCGCGATGGGCCTGATGAAGGCGATCGAGTGCGCCTCGTTTGCCGACGTTTCGCGAGCGCCCGAGGGTGGACGAGGCTTCGAAGGCGTCTTCGAGCGCGCGAACGATTACTATAACCCCTTCGAAGAGGCGCTCAGAGGTGTCGCCCTTACTCTTTCGGTGTCGTAACGTGCCTAAACTCGTCAAGCCATACGGCGACACCCAGGATGACGGCAAAGTGCAGCTCTCCTTCACGCTGCCCGTCGATTGGAGCGAAGCCGCCGACGAAGCGGCCCGTCAGCTCGGGGCCAAGATGGGTTTGCGCGAAGTGCAGGTCGTCGACGGCCGCAGGATCGCTTCCGGTTTTTCTTTTTTCGTGCTCTATGGCAGTACCGCCCAGAGCATTGACGTGGAGAGCATCCAGGCCCCCGCAGGCGTCGTACCGATGTCGATGGACGAGATCGACGCGTTCGTCGGCGAGCAAATCGGTCGAAAAATTCGGGTGGCCGGCGCGTGCATTGGGACCGACGCGCACACCGTCGGAATCGACGCGATTCTCAACATGAAGGGATATAAGGGCGACTACGGGCTCGAGCGATACCACACGTTCGAGACGTTTAACCTCGGCAGTCAAGTCGCCGTCGAAGAGCTCGTCCGTTTCACGCAACGCAATGGGCTCGATGCGCTTCTTGTTTCGCAGGTCGTCACTCAAAAAGGAAGCGACATCAGAAACTTCACCGCACTGAGCGAGTTGCTCGAAGCCGAGGGGTTGCGCGATCGGGTGGTTTTGATCTGCGGCGGACCACGGGTGACGAATCGTTTAGCGAGCGAACTGGGATACGATGCGGGCTTTGGTCGTGGAACGCTTCCCAGCGAAGTCGCCGCGTTCGTCGCGGTGACGCTCGCCCAGCGGCTGCGCGACGCCTCTGCCTAAATAAATGCAGAAGACGGCACTCATCACCGGAATCACCGGCCAAGACGGCTCGTATCTCGCCGAGCTCCTGCTGGACAAAGGCTATCGCGTCGCAGGCATGACCCGGCGCACCAGCACCGAGGTGCACGAGCGCATCGAGCACATCGTTGATGACGTAGAGATCCTTTCCGGCGATCTGCTCGATCAGAGTTCGATCACCTCGATCCTCAACGAGGTTCGGCCCGACGAAATTTACAATTTGGCGGCGCAGTCGTTCGTACCGGCGTCCTGGAGCCAGCCGGTGCTCACCGGCGAGTTCACGGCGCTCGGCGTCACGCGCGTGCTGGAGGCGATTCGCCAAGTGAATCCGGCGATTCGTTTCTATCAAGCCTCCAGCTCGGAGATGTTCGGCAACGCGGTCGAGTCGCCGCAGAATGAGAAGACGGCCTTCTACCCGCGCAGCCCGTACGGCGTTGCCAAAGTGTACGCGCACTGGATCACGGTGAACTATCGCGAATCTTACGGCCTCTTTGCTTGCAGCGGGATCTGCTTCAACCACGAGTCCGCACGCCGCGGCAAAGAGTTCGTGACGCGCAAGATCTCCGATGGCGTCGCGCGCATCAAGCTCGGTCTTACGAACGAGCTGCGATTGGGAAACCTTGACGCGCACCGCGACTGGGGATACGCCGGCGACTACGTGCGGGCGATGTGGATGATGCTCCAGCAGAGCGAGCCCGACGACTACGTGATCGCGACGGGTGCGACGCATAGCGTGCGAGATTTCGTTCGCATCGCCTTCGAGGTGGCCGGCTTGGGTTCGTTCGAGCCGTACATCGTCGTCGATCCGCGCTTCGTTCGTCCTGCCGAAGTTGACCGGCTCATCGGCGATGCGAGCAAGGCAAAACGTGCGCTTGGCTGGACGCCGGAGGTGGGCTTCGACCAGCTCGTGGCAATGATGGTCGAATCCGACATCAAGCGATGCGAGCGCTCGTAACCGGTGCGAGCGGCTTCGTCGGCCGCTATCTCGTAGACGCGTTGCGCCGCGACGGCATCGTCGTTTTTGCATGCGGCGGACCGCGCGACGCCAGCGATGAGTACGTCCCCATCGATTTGACCGCTCCACAAACCATTGCCGCTGCGCTCGATGCGGCGCGTCCGACCGTTATTTTCCATCTCGCCGCGCAGGCGTTCGTGCCTGAATCGCTTGCGTCGCCAATCG
>DATDIA010000231.1:0-2967 GCA_036521295.1 Candidatus Cybelea sp.
AGTTCGACTACACGTGCGTTGACGTCGCGCTGGGCAAACCGCTCGGTGAGATCGACGGCTTGGCCTATCGGAAGAACGGCGAGATCGTTCGCACGGCGGAACGGCCGATCATCACCGACATGGAAGCGTTTCCGTCGGTACTCGACGTCTATCGCCGCGATCTGACCATCCCCAATTATTTCAATGGCTACCTGAAGCATCCGTACCTCTCGCTCTACACGGGACGCGGCTGTAAATCGAAGTGCACGTTCTGCCTCTGGCCGCAGACGATCGGCGGACATCTCTACAGGGTACGCAGCGTCGAGAGCGTTGCGGCGGAGATGGCACGCGCCAAGGAGCTGTTTCCCGAGGTCAAAGAGTACTTCTTCGACGACGACACGCTGACCGACAACCTTCCGCGCGTCGAAGAGGTCGCCCGGCGGCTCGGCCCGCTCGGGATGACTTGGTCGTGCAACGCCAAGCCCAACGTGCCGCGCGCGACACTCGAGGTAATGAAGGAAAACGGGCTGCGTTTGCTGCTGGTGGGCTACGAGTCGGGCAATCAGGAGGTGCTCAACAACATGAAGAAGGGCACGCGCCTCGATATCATCCGGCGTTTCTCAAAAGACTGCCGCGAGCTGGGCATCAAGGTGCACGGAACCTTCATCCTGGGCATGCCAGGCGAGACGCTCGAGACGATCCAGGAGACGATCAACTTCGCCTGCGAGATGGATCCCGAAACGCTCCAGGTCTCGCTCGCCGCACCTTATCCCGGGACCCACCTCTACAAGCAGGCGCAAGAGAACGGCTGGCTCGAGCAGACCGAGGAACTCGTCAACACGCACGGCGTGCAGCACGCGGCGCTCAATTATCCCGGCTTAACCTCGACGATGATGTTCGAATCCGTCGACGAGTTCTACCGGAAGTTTTACTTCCGTCCGCGCAAGATGTTCTCGCTGCTCGGCGGCATGATCGGCGATCGTCAGGTGATGAAGCGCCGGCTGCACGAGGGGAAACAGTTCTTCCAGTTCTTGCGCGATCGCAAGCGCGAGGAGCGAGAGGCGGCTCGGGAGCGCGTCGCCGTCACGACGTAAGTCTCTATTCGAGGGTCAGGGTCGACACGCTATAGGGCGGAAGATTGAGCGGGACGCTCGTGCCCACGTTGCCGAGGCTCGTCGTCGCAGGTCCCGCCCACCGGTTCTCTTTCGACATATCGTACTGCGTTTTGCCGTAGACCGAGAGCGTTGCCGCGAAGCGGCTTTTATCAGCGTTGCTCACGTGCGCGCGAATCGGAATCGATTTGAGCGTGTTGTTGAACAGCACGAACTCGTATCCGCTGGAGGTCGCGTAACCGTAGGTGCGCACGCTTGTGCCGAGCGATTTCGGTGCGCTCACCGAGCGGACTTGAGATCCGGGAGGGACGGTGCTTGCAAAGAGCGTCATCACGCGCGCCGCCGGAAAAGGGGTACCGCCGTGAATCTGCGGCGTGTCCGCGCAGCTTTCGTACGGGTTGGGGAGGCCGTCGGAGAAGAGCGTCTCGGTGCCGAAGTGCTGCCAGCCGTAAAGCTTTTTCGAGTAGTCGCCGGTCTCGTCGCAGTTGCCGTAGGCGAGCCACCAACTCGCCATTGGAACGCCGGCGTTCTCGAGCGTGCCGAGCATCTGGCCTAAGAACAACCCGTTGACGATCGAAACGGATTGCTTGCCCTCATTGCCGGCGTCGTTGTTGAACTCACCGAGGTAGATCGGCAGATCCTTGGAGAGGCCGGCGGCGTTCATCTGCTTGCGCAGGCCGCCCAGAGCGGTCGCGAAGTTTTCGATGTCCGGGCCGAGGAGTTTCCGATCGCTGTCGATGTTGTACTCCGGATAATAATGCAGCTCGACGAAATCAAAAGGCTGGGCTTTGCGCAGCACGACCTCGTTCCAGGCTGCGTCGTCGGGCGTGTCGACGACGACGCCGAGTTTGGCGCTCGCGTCGGCTTTTTTCACCGCGGGATAGAAGCCGGTTCGCACGGCGTCGGAGTACGTGTTCGGGTCGTGCGGCTTGGAGTGGAGGTCGTACTCCCACCAACCGTAGATTTCGTTGCCGACGGTCCAGTACGGGATGTGATAGCCGTGTTTTTTCGCATCCGCGACCCAGGCCGCAGCTTCGCCGGGCTCGCCGCCGCCCTTGCACGCGGGGTTGCTGCCGTAGTCGAGGGTGATGGCGATGTCGAGGTCTAACGGACGAGCCGCGTGATTCATCAAATTGTCGAACGTCGCGTCGGGCGCGATGTAGCCATTCCCGTGACAGATCGAGCCGCCGCCTTCCCAGTGGTAAGCGTCGGATTCCGAGCCGCCGGGAAAGCGCACGAGTTTGATGCCGGCTCTGCGCAACGACGGGTTGACGAACGATCTATTGAAGTTCCACCAGGTGCCGATCGTCGCGCCGTAGACATCGGCGCCGACGGTCGGGCCGCCGGAGCGGGCGTTAAGATCGATTTGACTTCTTACCGCGCTGCGCGCGGTTCCGTTGAAAGCGGCCTCAGACGGCGGCGTGGGGATCGCTCGAGATGCCGCGCACGATGTCGCAGCGAGCAGAATGAGCGTGCAGTAAAGGATTCTAAGATAGCTCATATCGGTAGTATAACGCAGCCGGGAGCGCGGTTGATTGACCGAACGTACGTTCGCATGATAGAGTTCCTAGCGTGAGCAGGTGGGGGAGCCTCGGGTGAGCTGGCTTTCGCGACTTCGTACCTCCCTCGGCCGTGCCCGCGAGGTTTTCTCGGCCGTCGCCCGCCTCGGTTCGCCTCAGCGGCCGGTATCGCCCGAGTTCTGGGACGAGCTGGAAGAGACGCTGATCATGGCCGACTTCGGTGTGCCGACCACCGCGAAGATCGTCACGGGCCTGCAGACCGTTGCGAAGCAGGAAGACTGGAAGACGACCGACCAAGCCGTGTCGCGCTTCCGCAAAGACGTCGAGCGTTTCCTCACGCTGCCTCACGCGGAACT
>DATDIA010000232.1:0-17906 GCA_036521295.1 Candidatus Cybelea sp.
GCCGCCGATCTCGACGAGCTGGCTGCGGGCGACGACGACTTCGTGGCCCTTCGCGAAGGTATCGAGCACGAGCATGACGGCCGCGGCACAATTATTGACGACCAGCGAATCCTCTGTGCCGGTGACCTCCTTCAAGAGCCCTCCGACTCGGCCGTGGCGCGAGCCGCGTTCGCCGCTTTCGAGATCGTACTCCAAGTTCGAATATCCGTCAGCCACCGAAGCGACCGCCTCCAACGCATCGGTCGCCAGAGGCGCACGTCCTAGATTGGTATGAACGATGATACCGGTTGCGTTAATAACCTTGCGCAGCGTTTGCTGCGCAGCGGCTTCCAATCGCTGCGTCAGTTCTCCGACGATCGCATCAAACTCGGCCGGGCCGGACGCACGCGCGCGGCTGAATACGTATTCGGCCGCGCGCTTGACTTGATTTCTTCCGAGCAAAATATCGTAGGGAGCTATGCGTTCGTCCGCCAACACCCGGTGCATCGCCGGGATCGATTTCACGCCACGTGTTTGCCGAGCATCGACGTTACCACGTTCTCAGGAACGTAGCCAACGATGCGATCGATCGGTTGGCCGTCCTTAAAGAGAATGAGACAGGGGATCCCGGAGACCTGGTATTGGCCGGCAATGCTTGGATTGTCGTCGGTGTTCAACTTGAAGAACTTGGCCTTTCCGGAATTTGCCGCCGCGATTTTCTCCACGATCGGAGAAAGCATTCGGCACGGCCCGCACCAAGGCGCCCAAAAATCCACCAGTACCGGCTGCGCGCTTTGCAGCACCTCGGATTGAAAGTTCGTCTCGGTAACGTCAGGTAATGCACTCATGATGTTGTGTAACACTCCTAGAGCTCGGTCTGTTGCGGTTCGCCGGTGATCTCCGTGATCTGCTTGGCCTGTTTTCCGAGGTTGGTGATCGCGATGACCTCGTCCCCCTCGCCCAATCGCTGCAGACGGACGCCTTTTGCGTCGCGCCCGGTCTTGCGAATGTCGCGCACTTTGAGACGAATTACCTGGTTGCCAGAGGTCATCATAAGGATCTGATCGTCGGGAGCCACCAGAATTTGGTCGACGACTTGTCCGATGTCGTCGCGTTGGCGTGCAAAGGCCTTGACGCCCTTGCCGCCTCGGGAAGTATGGCGGTACTCGTCGATGGGCGTGCGCTTGCCGAAGCCGCGCGACGTCACGAGCAAGACTTCGCGCCGCTCGTCTTCGAGAACGTCCATCGCTACAACCGTGTCGCCCTTCTCGAGCGTCATCGCCTTAACCCCGCGAGCCACGCGTCCCATCGGACGGACGTCCTTCTCGTTGAAATGGACGGCCATACCATGCGTCGATGCAAGAATAATGTCGCGTGAGCCGTTGGAGAGGTCGACTGCCAGCAGTTCGTCGCCTCCATCGAGATTAATCGCGATGAGCCCGTTGCGGCGAACGTTTGAGAACTCTTCGAGCTTCGTCTTCTTGATAACGCCGCGTTTGGTCACCATGACGAGGTATCTCTCGCTTTCGAACCGGTCGATCGGGAAGACCGCCGTGACCTCTTCGCCGGGCGGCAGGGTGAGCAGATTGACGAGCGCCGTGCCGCGCGCTTGGCGCGTCGTGTCGGGAATCTCGTAACCGCGCAGCCGGTAGACGCGCCCCATGTTCGTAAAGAAGAGCACGTGATCGTGCGTCTTGGTGACGAAAAAGTTTCGCACGACGTCCTCGCGCTTGAGGTTCGAAATGCCGGTTACGCCTCGTCCGCCACGGCTCTGCGTCCGAAACGTATCTACTGAAACGCGCTTGATGTAGCCGCCGACGGTATACGTGACGACGACGTCGATGTTCGGCGTAATTTGCTCGATGGAGATTTCGTCTTCGGCGGGCTCGACGTTCGTGCGCCGGTCGTCACCGAAACGCTTCTTGATGTCGAGCGCTTCGCTCTTGACGATGCCGGCGATACGGCGTGGGCTGCGCAGAATGTCCTGCAGTTCGGCGATCGTCTTGATCAGCTCGGCGTACTCTTGCTCGATCTTCTGCCGCTCGAGTCCCACGAGCGTCCGCAGACGCATGTCGACGATTGCCTGTGCTTGCACGTCGCTCAGACTGAACCGCTCCGATAGGCGCTCTTTGGCTTGGTCGGCCGTTTGACTTCCGCGCACGATTTCGATGACTTCATCGATGTTGTCGAGCGCAATTCGGTAGCCCTCGAGCAGATGCGCGCGCTCTTCGGCCTTGCGAAGATCGTAGGCCGTTCGGCGGGTGATGACGTCCTTGCGGTGGGTTATGAAATGCTCGAGCAGCTGCTTGAGCGTAAGCACCTGAGGCTCGATTGCAACCGATCCGTTGGCGCGCGGCTCGCCGATCGGCACCAGCGCCAGCATATTGAAGCCGAACGTCGCCTGCAGCGGCGTGTGCTTGAAGAGCTGGTTGAGCACGATCTTCGGCGTCGCGCTCTTCTGAAGCTCGATGACGACTCGCATGCCCTTTCGGTTCGACTCGTCGTCCATCCGCGAAATGCCGGCGATTCGTTTCTCGGCGTATGCTTCGGATATCGCCTCGATGATTCGCCCCTTGTAGACCTGGTACGGTATCTCGGTGATGACGATTTTATGCTTGCCGCGCTCCTCGACGATCTCGGCCTTACCGCGAATCGTGATGGAACCGCGCCCGGTCTTGTAGGCTTCGCGAATGGCTTCGTGGCCTAAAATCGTGCCGCCGGTGGGAAAATCGGGGCCTTTCACGATCGCGCAAAGATCGTCGTCGCTCGCCTTGGGATCGTCTATCAAAGCGGCGATTGCGTCGGCGATCTCGTTGAGGTTGTGAGGCGGGATGTTCGTCGCCATTCCGACCGCGATACCGCTCGATCCGTTGACCAGAAGCTGCGGAAGGCGCCCGGGGAGGATGCTCGGCTCGACGCCTTGATTATCGAAGGTCGAGACGAACGGAACGGTCTCTTTATCGATGTCGGCCAAGACGTCGATTGCCGTGCGAGCCAGCCGCGCCTCCGTATACCGGTAGGCGGCTGGGGGATCCGGATCGATCGATCCGAAGTTGCCGTGCCCGTCGACCAAAGGATAGCGCAGCGTAAAATCCTGCGCCATGCGCACGAGCGCATCGTAGACCGAACTGTCGCCATGAGGATGGTAGCTCTTGAGCACTTCACCGATGATGCCGGCGCATTTGCGATGTTGCCGCCCGGGGTCGAGTCCCATCTCGCGCATCGCATAGAGAATACGACGCTGAACTGGTTTTAGGCCGTCGCGTACGTCGGGCAACGCCCTCGAGGCGATAACCGACATCGCATACGAGAGATAGCTCTCCCGCATCTCATCTTCGACGTTGACCTGTACCAGGATATCGTTGTTCAATAGTCACCTGCGCTCATGAAGGACTCGCCTTCGACTTGGTTACGAACCGCCCCGCTACGCCTTACCCTTCACACCGAAGAGGCTCTCGGCGCGTTTGCCGCGGCTTTTGCGCGTCTTCTCCATCCGGGCGACGTTGTGGCGCTGGGCGGCCCAATCGGTTCGGGCAAAACCGCTTTTGCGCGCGCCGTCGTCCGAACGCTGCACGGCGCCGATCAAAGCTGCAGCCCGAGCTTTACGTTTCGGCATCGCTACGACGGCGATCCGCCGATCGAGCACATCGACTTGTACCGCATCGAGAACCCACGCGAATTGGACGAGCTCGGCCTCGAGGAAGCGCTCGACGGCAATTCGATCGTCCTGATCGAGTGGTGGCGCAACGCGCCGGACGCTATTCCGTCGCGGCGGTACGAGATCGAAATCGAAGGTGCCGGCGACGAACCGCGTATATTGTTAGTTCGCCCACCGCGATGAACGTTCTTGCCCTAGACGGAGCGCTTGGGGCGTTTTCGGCCGCGGTCGCCACTCGGGGACGGGTCGTCGCATCGTTTCGCGAGGGCGGGGCCATCGCGCTCGAGCGTGGGCTCGCAATAGTCCAGGACGTGCTCGGCGGCGGCCACCTTGCGCCGCGGCAGATCGACCTCTTGGCAGTCGGTGTTGGTCCGGGCAGCTTTACCGGCTTGCGTATCGCGATTGCGTACGCCAAATCGCTGGCCGCAGTCTGGGAACGTCCGCTCGTTCCGCTTTCCTCATTCGACCTACTCGAGTTCGACTGCGGATTCACGCGGGTTCTGACCGTGGTGGTGGGGCGTACCGGCATTATCTCGGCACGCTTGCGCTCGCCCGATGAGGTACGGCGCGCCTCCGGGCCAATCGCCGACGTACTGGATGAAGTCCTACCCCTCGACGTATCCCGACGCGGGGCCGAACCGCTTGCGGTCGTTGGAGCTCCGAAGGACGTTCTCCACGCACTTGCCGAACGCGCAATCATCGTGCGCTCGTTCGATCCCGTCGTAACGCCAGCCGCCGCGGCGGCCGCCCTCGCGGCGCCGCTTCGCACGCCGCCCGCAAGCTTACACGAAGTGCGCGCCGATTACGGCGAGCTTCCCGCCGCCAAATTGCCGAGGTCGTAGCGCAGCGCCGTTTATGAAAATGGAGCTCGACAGGCCGGCGCGACGTCCCAGCCGGTTTTCGATTCGGCCGATGGCGGCCTCGGATATTGCCGCGGTGACGCGCATCGAGCGGGCCTCCTTCTCCACCGTCTGGCCGTCCGATGCCTTCTTCAACGAATTGAGTACCAATAAGCTCGCGCACTATTTCGTTGGTCTTTTCGACGATCGCATCATCGCCTATGGCGGCGTCTGGGTGATCGTGGAAGATTCGCACGTCACGACGCTCGCGGTCGATCCGCAATATCGCGGACGACGTTTCGGCGAAGTGCTGCTGCTCAGACTCATCGACGAAGCGATCGAACGCGGCGCGGGTTGGATGACGCTCGAAGTGCGCGAAAGCAACGCGGTCGCGCAGCAGCTCTATCGTAAATATGGATTCACGACGGTTACGATGCGCGCCGGTTACTACAGCGACGACAACGAAAGCGCGCTGATCATGTGGGCCGGCAGCCTGCGCAGCGAGCTCTACCGTAACCGGCTGCGGGTTTTGCGCGCGCGCGTCGAGCAGTGACCTTCACGCGGTTGGCGCGCGGGGTTCGCGAGCATCTCGGTCAACAGCATCGCTACCAGCACAGCGTGCGCGTCGCTCGCTGCGCCGAGCTGCTAGCACTACGTCATGGCCTCGACTCGCGTAAGGCGCGTCTCGCCGGAATGTTACACGATCTCGCGCGTCTTTACCCTCCGGCACGCCTCATCGCGGAATGCGAAGCCCGTGGTTTGCGCATCGAGCCGATCGAGCGCGAGCATCCCGTGCTGTTGCACGCGCGCCTCGGCGCCGCGATTGCACGCGAGTCATTCGGCGTGGAAGACGGCGAGGTGCTCTCCGCAATCGAAAAGCACACGACCGGCGCCCCCGAGATGTCGCCGCTCGACTGTGCCGTCTACCTCGCCGATTCTCTCGAACCGGGCCGCACCTTCCCCGAGCGCGGCGAGCTTTGGGAGCTCGCGATGCGCGATCTCAACGCTGCGATGCGCGAAACTTTGCGCTTAACCGCTCGCCGCCGCGCGCGCACGGAGGCTCCCGCATCGGCGAGCTGATCGAAGTCGTTCGCGATAGCGCGCTCGACAAAAAGGGTGAAGCATTCATTGCGCTCGACGTGAGCGGTCGAACCGTTCTTGCCGATACGTTTGCGATCGTCACGGGCCGGTCGAAGATCCAGACTCGGGCAATTGCCGACGCCGTCATCGAAGCAGTCCGGCGCGACGGCCATGGCGTCTCGCGCGTCGAAGGCTATGCGGACGGGTCCTGGATTCTCATCGATCTTGGAAACGTGATCGTGCACGTCTTTACCGCGGAGCAGCGCACTTTCTACAACCTGGAACGTTTGTGGTCCAGCGGTGCGGAGCGGCGAGCGCAAGGTTCATGAAACGAAACCGTCCGACGCATCACACGAGAGCGGCGCGCGCACGACGCGAATTTTGGAAGCGCTTTGGCGTTTGGATCTTCATCGTCTTCTTCGCGTTAAGCGTCGCGGGAGGATTAATCGTCGTGTCGATGTACTCGAAATGAATCGTTCCGAAGCCTTGGTAGAGGATGCAGCGGCAATGCACGCCCGTTACGTGCTTACGCCGTGGGTCGCGCAAAGCGGTCGTAACCCGCCGGTGATCGTACGGGGAGAAGGCTCGTATATCTACGACGATCGAGGCGGTCGCTATCTCGATCTCTCTGCCGGGCTCGTTGCCGTCAACCTGGGGCACGCCCATCCATCGGTCGCAACGGCGATCGCCGAACAGGCGCGGCGGCTCGCTTACGTGGCTCCAAGTTTCGCGAACGACCAGCGTGCCGAGCTCGCCCGCGAAATCATCGACATCTCCCCTTGGCCTGAGAGCGGCCGCGTCTTCTTCACGACCGGCGGCGGCGAAGCGAACGAAGACGCGATCAAATTTGCGCGAACGCTGCGCGGACGACACAAGGTGCTGACCGCCTACCGTTCGTTTCACGGGTCGGCACCCGGCGCCGGAACGCTGACGGGCGAAAACCGCCGTTGGCCAAACGAGCCGGGCATTCCAGGCATCGTACGTTTCTTTGCTCCCTTTCCGTACCGGAGTCCGTTCCATACTCGCGACCCGCATGAAGAAGCCGATCGAGCGATCGATCATCTCGAAGAGGTCGTCAACTACGAGGGCGGCGAGAACGTTGCGGCGCTCCTCATCGAACCGATCGTCGGCACCAACGGCGTGATCGTTTATCCCGAAGGTTATCTCGCTCGGGTGCGCGAGCTCTGCGACCGCCACGGGATACTGCTGATTTTCGACGAGGTGATGACCGGCTTCGGGCGCACCGGCGAAGCATTTGCCGCCCAGCGATTTGACGTGACGCCGGATCTGTTTTCTTTTGCCAAGGGCGTGACGTCGGCGTACGTTCCACTTGGGGGCGTTGCCGTGCGCGAATCGCTCGCGTCAGCCTTCGACAGCCGCCCTCTGCCAAGCGGTCATACGTTCAGCGGCCACCCGCTCGCAATGGCGGCGGGCGTCGCGACCCTGCGATCGTACCGAGAGGAACGGCTCTTCGAGCGAGCGCGCGAGATCGAGGGCTGGCTGCGTACGCGCTTCGATGCGCTCAAACGGCGTCATCGAGTCGTCGGTGAAGTGCGCGGCGTCGGCGCATTCTTCGGCCTGGAACTCGTCGCCGACCGGCAGAAGCGCACGCCCTTGGTGCCGTGGCAAGGAGCGCGCTCGCTTCACGGCTTCTTCAACGATCTGCTTGCTCGAGGGCTTTATCTCTTGGGCAGGTACAACGTCGCGATTGTCGCTCCGCCGCTGGTCGTTTCGACCGATCAGCTCGACGAGGGATTCGAAATTCTCGACGGTGCCCTCGAACGTTTGGATGCCGCAACGTGATGCGAATACAAGTGCATGACAAAGCGACTCGCGAACTTCTCGGCGAGGTGCCTGTCGCGCAGCGCGAGCAAGCCGGGCGCGCCGTAGCGAGCGCACGAAAAGCATTTGACTCTTGGCGCGAGGTTCCGGTCGTCGAGCGAGCGCGTCTGTTCTTCCGCTATGCAGATGCGCTCGAACGACGGCGCAAAGAGCTGGCGCTTTCGGTCTCGCGCGAAAACGGTAAGACGCTCGCCGACGCGCGCGCCGAAGTACGGCGCGGCATCGAAGCCGTCGAGTTTGCATGCGGAATGCCTTCGCTGATGATGGGTGACGCGCTGCCGAACGTGGCGCGAGGGATCGATTCGGTTTCGATGCGGCATCCGCTCGGAGTCTGCGTCGGTATCACGCCGTTCAACTTTCCCGCAATGATTCCATTGTGGATGTTTCCCATCGCGATTGCGGCCGGCAATACGTTCGTGCTCAAGCCTTCGCCACAAACGCCGCTCACGTCCGAGCTTCTCTCGGCGATTGCCGACGATTGCCGGTTTCCCCAAGGTGTGTTCGGCCTCGTGCATGGCGGCGCGGAAACGGGCGAGGCGCTGATCGATCAACCCGACGTCGCGGCCGTTTCTTTTGTCGGTTCCTCGAATGCCGCGCGGCGAGTCCAAGAACGAGCCGTTGCAGCGCACAAGCGCGTTCAGGCACTCGGCGGTGCGAAGAACTATCTCATCGTCATGCCTGACGCCGTTGACTCCGTTACCTGCGACGCCGTCATCGCCGCGTCGTTTGGTGGTGCAGGTCAGCGGTGTCTAGCCGGTTCGGTGGTCGTGGCGGTCGGAGAAGCCGGCGACGCGCTCGCACCCATGCTCGTCGATGCCGCGACCAAACTCCGTCTCGGCAAAGGTGCCGACGAAGGCGTCGAGATGGGACCGGTCGTCAGCGATGAAGCGCTCGCGCGTATCCAGGGCTACGTCGAGCGCGCGCGCAACGCCGGCGTGCGCGTTCTCCTCGAACCGCGCACCGTTCCAGCCGCTTCGACTCCGCTCAGCACCGGCAGGGGCGCGTTTGCTACGCCAGTGATCTTCGACGAAGTCGACTCAGCCAGCGAACTGGCCCGCGACGAAATTTTCGGACCCGTGCTTGCCATCGTGCGCGCCTCCTCGCTCGACGAGGCGATCGCAATCGCTAACGGCTCGCGCTACGGCAACGCGTCGTCGATCTTTACGCGAGACGGTGCAAGTGCCCGCGCCTTCGCCTCCCGCATCGAGGTCGGCATGGTCGGGATTAACATCGGCATCGCGGCACCGATGGCGTTTTTCCCGTTCGGCGGGGTCAAGGATTCGATGTTTGGCGATCTTCGCTGCCACGGCAAAGATGCGATTGCGTTCTACACGCAACAGCGCGTCGTCATCAGTCGCTGGCCTTCGTGAGGCGAAACCACAGCCAACCGCCGGCAACGAACGCCACGAAGCCATAACCAAACCAGCGTTGCGGCGGAGCCGGAACGGGATAGAAAAGGGTGACGGCCGTGAGCAGCAGCAGCACTGACGCGACGATCGAGATCGTCAGGTCGAGGGTTCGCAGCATTCCCAAGCGCTTGCAATAGACGGCCGCGCCGATCGCTACCAGCAAATATGCCAGAATGAATCCAAAGGAGCTGAGCGTTCCGCAATTGTCAAAAACGTCGATCGGCGCCACCCCGAATGCCAATGCCGATAGAGCTACTGCGAGGGTCGCGGCGGTGACGACCGTAACCGCAACGTTTGGCGTGTCGTGCTTGGGCTCGATCCGGGTAAAAATCGGAGGAAAGAGCCGGGCCCCCGCCATCGCGTACGCAATGCGGCCGGCCGTGGTGATGCAGGCGAGACAGACTGAGAAGGCGCTGCAAAGGGCGCCGATCGTTATCGGGATCGCAAGATAGCCGATTCCGTAAACGTCCACGAGCGTCTGGAGCGGAAACTGCTCCTTGTCCAGCGGCTTGCCGGCGTGGCCGAGGCCGACGATTTCCGCGTAGGTTACGACGACGAAGAACGCGCTTGCGAAGAGAACGCTGCCGATAACGGCGCGCGGTATCGTCACCAGCGGTCGCTTGGCCTCGGCGCCGAATGCGGTTGCGCTCTCGAAGCCGACGTAGCTAAATACGGCAAACGCAATCGCGAGACCGATGCCGCCGGGGAAGCCTCCCACAACGCGCAACTGCTTCACGTCGAGTGAAGGCCCGTGCGCGTGCAAGACGATTCCAACGAGAATACAGATGATGCTTACGGAGACCACCTCCAGCACCAGCATCAGGATCGCGGAAACTTGCACGCCGCGATAAGCGGCCTGCCACGCAATCGCGGCCAAGACAACGACGACGAGCAGTGGCGGAGCGTGCAATCCTATGCTCGAGAAGAGCCGGCCTACGAAAAGCGCCATCGCTCCCAGCACGGCGGCCGCGACGAAGCCGTAGGCCCAAAGCAGCGTCCAGCCTCCGATTGCGCCTGCCGCCGGCCCGAGGTGGTCCGCGACGTATTGATACATCGATCCCGCTGCAGTCGAGCGGCGCGCAAATTGATTGACGCAGAGCGCCACGAAGACCAGCATCGTGCCGCCAAAAACATAAGCCAACCACGTACCGTTCCCAGCAAGCGCATACATGTAAGGCGCGATAAGAATCGGCGTCATGCTCGGTCCGATCAGCGCTATCGAAGTCGCGAGCACCTCGATGAAGCTCAGCGATCCCGTTTTAAGCGAAATAGCCTCTTCCGCCGGTTCGTTCATGCGATGACGAGTCTCAGCCAACCGGCCGGTGAGTTCCCGCAAAGGCTAGAAACTTCGCGCTCCTGGGGGCGGTAGGACCCCCCATGCACGCCATTTCGATTCGCTTCGGAATGCTTGCGGCCGGGATCGGTATGTTGGTCGCAATCGCGATCGGCCGGCCGGTCGCCGCCCGCGACTTTGTCCAAGACCAGGCCGGCATGTTTTCGCAGGCTGCGGTCGCGCAGCTCAACGCGCGCATCTCGAACTTCAACGCGCAGACCGGCAAGGAGATCGTCGTCGTAACGACCCCATCGCTGGGCGGAGCGAGCCTGCAAGATGCGGCGCGCACCGCGTTCGCGCAGCACAACGTCAACGGCGTCTTGATCTTCGTCGCGCGCGACGATCGGCGCGACATTATCGTGCCGGACCGTGCGGGCGCGCAGGCGGGCTGGTTTACGCCGGACGTGCTGCGCTCGATTCGCATATCGATGGAGAACCAGTTCCGCGGCGAAAACTACGACGCCGGGATCACGGGTGCCGTCGATGCGATCCTCAACGTCTATCGCGCGCATCTTTCAACCTTTGCGCGCACGCCAAGCGGCGCCGCTCTGCCCGCGCAGCGCAGCACGCAACCCGGAGGATTTCACATTTCCATGTTCTGGTGGATCATCATCGCGATCGTGGGTTTCTTGCTCTTACGTGCGATTCTGCGCGTCTTCTCTGCGCCGCGCTACATTGGCGGCGCACCCGGCGCGCCACCGGGCGGCGCGCCGCCCGGCACCCCGGGATATGGGCCCGGCTACGGATACGGCGGATTTGGCGGCGGAGGAAGCTTCTGGAGCGGACTGCTCGGTGGACTGGGCGGCGCGTGGCTCGGCAACGAGCTCTTTCGCGGCGGCGGAGGCATCGGACCGGCGCAGGCCGGTCAACTTCCATCCGATACCGGCGGGGCGTGGGGCGGAACGGATTCGGGTGGATGGCAGAGCGATGCCGGACAGTCCGATCTCGGCGGCGCGAGCAGCGGCGATTGGAGTGGAGGCGGCTTTGGAGGGGACGCCGGCGGAGATTTCGGCGCGGGAGGCGGCGACAGCGGCGGCGGATGGTAGAGGTCTATGCGACGACTCTTTGCTCTTCTCTTCGCCTGCATTCTCAACGCGCCGGCTGGAGCCGCCGCTGCACCAACTGATGGACCTATCGCACATTCGTACTTCACCGCGCTCCACTGGAGGTTGATCGGACCGTTCCGGGGCGGTCGCGCGCTTGCGGTCACCGGCGTGCCCGGCGAACCAAATCACTTTTACTTTGGTGGCGTCGACGGCGGCGTCTGGGAGAACCTCGATGCGGGACGCACGTGGAATCCCATCTTCGACGACCAGGACATCGGCTCCATCGGTTCGATTGCGGTTGCGCCCAGCGCACCGCGTACGATCTACGTCGGCACCGGCGAAGCCGACATGCGTTCGGACATCGCCTACGGCGACGGAATGTACAAGTCGACCGATGGCGGTAAGACCTGGACGCATCTCGGTTTAGCCGATACGAAACAA
The DNA here is from genome assembly GCA_036521295.1 of Candidatus Cybelea sp. Classification (GTDB taxonomy): domain Bacteria; phylum Vulcanimicrobiota; class Vulcanimicrobiia; order Vulcanimicrobiales; family Vulcanimicrobiaceae; genus Cybelea. The sequence continues at coordinate 11,628 of DATDIA010000232.1, forward strand.
ATCGGCGCAATCGTCGTCGATCCGCGCAATGCCGACATCGTTTACGTCGCGGCACTCGGCCACCCGTACGGGCCAAACGTCGACCGAGGCGTCTTCAAGACGACCGACGGCGGAAAGACGTGGTCGAAGGTACTCTATAAGAATCCGGATACCGGTGCGACCGCGCTCGCGATGGCACCCGACGATCCCAACGTGCTGTATGCGGCGCTTTGGCAGACGCGCCGTCCGCCGTGGAACGTCTATCCGCCATCCAGCGGTCCGGGCAGCGGCTTATACAAAACGACCGATGGGGGCGCGACCTGGACGCAGCTCACGCAGGGTCTGCCCAGCCACGTTGGACGGATCGGGCTCTCGATCTCGGCCGCAGCGCCCCGCCGCATCTATGCCAATGTCGACAGCGGCGTAGGACTCGGCGGTGTTTACCGTTCCGACGATGCAGGCAGCACGTGGACCCATGCCGATGGCGAACAGCGCATTTGGCAGCGCGGCTGGTACTTCAGCGGCATCACCGCCGATCCGCGCAACGCCAACGTCGTCTACGTAATGAACACGTCAACGTATCGCTCGACCAACGGCGGTGAAAGCTTCGAGGCGATTTTGGGCGACCCCACCGGAGAAGATCATCACGCTCTATGGATCGATCCCAACGACTCCAATCGCATGATTCTCGGCACCGATCAGGGCGTCGTCATCACCGTCAACGGCGCGAAGACGTGGAGCTCATGGTATAACCAGCCGACGGCGCAGTTCTATCACGTCATCACCGACAACGCATTTCCCTACGCCGCGTACGGAGCGCAACAAGATTCGGGCGCCGACATGCAGACGAGTCAGGGCCGCTACGGAACGATTTCAAACCAGGATTTCCGGCCACTCGACGCCGGCGGTGAAAACGGCAACCTTGCGCCGGATCCCAAACATTCCACCCTCGTGTATGGCGACTCGAGTGGAGAAGGCGGCCCGACCGTTACTCGCGAGATTCCGGCAACGGGATGGGAACAAAATGTCGATCCGATCATTACGCGCCCGGGAACGGTCTGGCGCAACACGTGGACGCTCCCGCTTGCGTTTTCTCCGGTCGACCGCACGTCGCTCTACTTTGGGCACCAGAATATTTTCCGCTCCCGCGACGGCGGCGAGACGTGGCAAATGGTCAGCCCGGATCTATCGCGGCCCAATGAAGGCACGCCGTCCAATCTCGACCCGCCGACCCTCGCCGATACGAATAACGTTGTGCGGCACGGCGTGGTCTATGCGATTGCGCCCTCACCGCTGCGCGCCGATCTCGTCTGGGCCGGCACGGACGACGGCTACATTTGGGTTACACGAGACGGCGCGAGGAGCTGGCAAAATGTCACGCCGCCGGCTCTGACGTCCTGGAGCAAGGTTGGGATCATCGAAGCCTCGCACTTCGATGCGGGAACGGCATACGCGGCGATCGATCGTCATCGGCTCGACGATTACCGGCCGTATCTCTATCGCACGCGCGACTTTGGCGCAACCTGGAGCGCGATCGCCAATGGGATTCCCGACGGGTCATTCGTTAACGCCGTTCGCGAGGATCCGGTCCGGCGCGGGCTGCTCTACGCAGGCACCGAGCGCGGTGTCTACGTTTCGTTCGACGACGGCGCTTTCTGGCAGCCGCTGCAACTCAATCTTCCCGTTACTTCGATCCGCGACATCGCCGTCCACGGCGACGACGTTGTGATCGCGACGCACGGACGCGCGTTCTGGGTGATGGACGACATCGCGCCGCTACGGCAACTGAGCAATGCCGCGGCCAAGGGCGGCACCTACCTGTTCGCGGCCGCGACCGTTTATCGCGTGCGCCCCACGAGTCAAGAGGGCACCCCGCTTCCGCTCGACGAGCCGCAGATCGACAACGCAAAGGTCGGTCTTTACGTCGATTACTTTCTGCCCGACGTACCGCGCACGCCGATCGTCATCGAGATACTCGCAGGCGATGGCAGCCTGGTGCGCCGCTGGTCGAGCGCGCGTCCACCCAAATCGGTCGATCCCAAATCGGTCGACTACACGGTGCACTGGATTGTATCGGATCCCGTCCCGATTGCGCAGGCCGGAGCGCACCGTTTTGTATGGGACTTTCACCAAGGCTCGCCCGACGGACCGCTCGCTCCGCCCGGGGAGTACACAGTGCGCCTGACCGTCAACGGAAGCACGTACACGCGCGCCGCGAGAGTACTGCGGGACCCCCGCATCGCGGCGAGCGATGCTGACTTGCGAGCGCAGTACGAGCTGGCTCGGCGCGTCCAAGCGTTGCGAGCCGACGTTGCAGCTGCGCGCACGAAAGCCGAGCAGCGGGCCAAACAGCTCTCGGGTGAGCCGGCGCGCGCGTTTCGGCTAGAAGTTGTCGGCGAGGAGCTCCCTGCGAATCCCGACGATTCCATGGGAGCGTACTCGCACGACTTCTCCAGCTTTCTCTACCTGGGAACCGCGCTCGATTACCTCGAGAGCGCCGTCGAAAGCGCGGACGCCGCACCAACTCCCGACATGCGCACCGCCTACCTGAAGCTCTCGGCTATCTATCGCCAAACCCTGGCGCGCTCGAAGCAATGACCACATGAAGCGCTAGCAGATTTTACTTGCCGGTTTGAAGAGTTCGGGCGTACCAGCCTTCGAGGTCGCCGTGGAATTTCGCCAGCGCCTCGGGATGGAGATAGACCATGTGCCCCGATTCGTAGAAGCCGTACGTAATGTTTTTCTGCAGCGCGGCGGGAAGCATCAAATGATTGAGGGTGTAGACCGTCGCCCAGAAGGGCGTGGCAAAATCGTAGTAGCCATTACCTGAAAAGATTTGAAGGTTCGGATCGAAGGCCATCGCTGCCGCCAGGTCCTGCGCGGTGTTCGTCGGTAACGCGCCGTTATGCTTCCAATCCCACTGTGGAAAGACGTTGATGACGGGCCGGTAGATAAGCGTCGTCTGGTATCCTAGCACTTGACGCATGAAGTAGTTCCCCGTTGCGACGAAGGCCGCGTCGATTGCCGAGTCGACCGGGTCGAACGGCGGCCGGTCGTTGATGCGATCGAGATTGAAGGACGTGTACCGCGAATCGTAACGCCCGAGCATCACCCCACTATCGCGAAATAGCTCGGTTGCGTATCGCCAATACGGAATCCGCAGGTTCGAGAGACGAATGTAGTGCTCCGAGAGGCCGGTGTATTGGTGCAGCTTCGCGGCAACGTCGTCGTACTCGCCGGGTGAGAGCTTCGAGCCCGCAGCGAGCGCGTTGAGATACTCACCCATCGCGAAGGCTTCGACTTCCGGCAGCAATGCGGCCAAGGTCGTGGGCGGCCCGGGAAGCGCATGACGATACCACGCCGAGGCTGCTTCTGTGGGGAGGTAGAGCGGGAAGGCCCAATCGCCGCCGCCGATTGCGGTCGGAGTGAAATTGATATCCCAGTCAAGCGAGAAGTCGAGGACCGACGATAGCAGCACGACGCCGTTGAGGCCGATGCCCTGCTTCTGCAGATAGTTGACCAGCATGGCCGAGCGCGGCGTTCCGTACGATTCGCCGAAGAGAAACTTTGGAGAGTTCCAGCGGCCGAATGTCGTGAGGTAGCGCGAGATGAATTGGCCGAAGGCGCGTACGTCCGCATCGGCGCCAAAAAAGTCGCTCGGCTTACCGGCGCCAACGATCCGGCTAAAGCCGGTATCGGGGGCGTCGATGAAAACGAGATCGGTCCGATCGAGGAGCGAGTATTGGTTCTCCACTAAATCGAATGGCGCATTGCGGGTCGGCATCGCGTCGCCGACCTGCACGCGCATCGGGCCGAAAGAACCCATGCGCAGCCAAATCGTCGAGCTCCCGGGGCCGCCGTTATAGAGGAAGGTCACAGGCCGGGTGCGCGGATCCGCGCCGTCGACGGTAAACGCGGTATAGAAAATGCGAGCGGTCGTCTCGCCCTTCACGTTCTCGAGGGAAATCGTGCCCGCACGCGCCGTATACGGATACGTTCGACCGCCGAGCGCGATCGAATGCTGCGTGACCGCATCGGGTGCGTTTGGTCCCGGCGTCTCCTTGGCCTGCGACGCCGGAGCGGCGCCGATCAGAGCGGCGGCCGCGATCGCGCACGCGAGATTACGCATGGGCAAGCGCACCAGCGTACCAGCGTTCGAGGTCGTCGTGAAAGCGCGCCAGCGAATCCGGCTGGAGATAGACCATGTGCCCCGATTGGTAAAAGCCGTACGTGATGTTCCGCTGTAGCGCCGGCGCTAGATAAAGATGATTGAGAGCGTAAACGGTCGCAAAGAACGGCGTGGCAAAATCGAAGTAGCCGTTCGCCGAGAAGACCTTAAGGTAAGGATTGTAGGTCATTGCCTGTGCCAGATCGGCCGCGACGTCGAGCGTCTGAACGTTCGGCCCATGCTTGAAATCCCAGCTTTCGTCGTCAGCATAGATGAGGTCATAGATATTCGGGCGGTACAGCAGCGGCGTGTTGTACTTGAGCACCTGCCGGAGGTAATAGTTGCTCGACGTCGTGAACGCCGAGTCGATTGCGGCATCCGTCGCATCCCAATCGGGTGAGACTTCGGGCTTGTCGAGCACGTAGGTTTCGAAGCGCGAATCGATCCGGCCGACGGTAATGCCTCGTTCGCGAAGCAGCTCGTTTTCGAAGCGGTCGTAGGGAATGCGAAGGTTCGAATTTCGGATGTACTGCTCCGACAAACCCGTGTATTCGTGGAGCTTCGCCACAACTGCGTTGTAGCGGTCCGGGGCAAGCGTTGCGCCCTGCCCCAGGGCATCGAGATATTCGGTTAGCGCAAAATTTTCGACTTGCGCGAGCAAGCCGGATAGCGCCGGAGCGGCGGGCAGGGCGTGATGGTACCACGCCGTCGCCGTCTCGGTCGGCAAGTAGAGGATGTAGCCCCAATCTCCGCCGCCGATCGGCGCACCGTCGTTGTAATCGATGTTCGAGTTCAAAAACGACGAGAGCAGCACGACGCCGTTGAGGCCGATTCCCCTGTCCTGCAAGTACTTCGCCAGCGCGCACGAGCGCGTCGTTCCGTACGACTCGCCGAAGAGAAAGCGCGGCGAGTTCCAGCGGTTGAAGCTGGCAAGATACCGCTGAATAAACTGGGCAAACGCCGCAACGTCCTGGTCGACGCCCCAAAGATCCTTGCGCGTTCCGACGCCGATGATGCGTCCGAATCCGCTGCCGGGCATGTCGATGAAGACGAGATCGGTTCGATCGAGAAGCGAGTACCGGTTTGCGACGAGCGCATACGGCGGCGGACCGGCTATCCTGCCGTTTGGAGTAACGATACGCACCGGACCGAACGACCCCATGCGCAGCCACATCGTCGAGCTCCCCGGGCCGCCGTTGTAAACGAACGTGATCGCGCGTTTCGTCGAATCGGCGCCATCGAGCGTATAGGCCGTATAGAAGACCCGCGCGATCGGCTCGTTGCGATCGTTGCGAAGGGTAAGCATTCCGGCGCGCGCCGTATATGCCAGCCTCCTCTCGCCGAGCAAGAGCGTGTGGTGCGTGACGGCATCGGGGGTTTGAGCCGGGAGTGCGGGAGCCTTAGCGACGCCGCGAGCGGTCGATCCCAGCGCGAGAACCGCCACGACCAAAGCGAATCGTGCTTTCATCCGTAGAGCTCGGTCTTGAGCCGGGCGATTGCCTCCGCGATCGAGTCGAGATACGGCAACATCGAGCCCTTGATGCGCTTCAGACGCGCTTCTCCCTGCTCGGTGATCGCATCGTTTCGACGCGAGCGCTTGGTCGGGTCGACGCAATCGATCATGCGCGCAGCAGCGACGGGCTCATTGGCGTCTCGCTACGAAAGGCCACTTCGATCTGGCTTGCATAGCGCTCTTCAACGACGCGCCGCTTGATCTTCATCGAGGGCGAGAGCTCACCACCTTCCACGCTGAACTCTTGCGGGATCACGATTATGCGGCGTATCTGTTCGTAATTCGCCAATCCGTGCGTCTGCTTATGGACTTCGTGGGTAAGAAAGGCACGCACGTCCTCTCGGTGCACAAGGACCTCGGGCGGCGTGCCGCGCAGGCCCGGAAACTCAAGACGCATCAGGGGCCAATTCGGGCAGATCAGCGCGATCGGATGCGGGCGACCGCTGCCGACGACCATGGCCTGCGTTACGAAAACCGACCGTTTGATGTTCGCTTCGATGCGCGAGGGAGCAACGAACTTGCCGGTACCGGTCTTGAAGATCTCTCCCTTGCGGTCGGTAATGCGCAAGAATCCAGCGGCATCGATCTCGCCCAGATCGCCGGTGTGCAGCCAACCGTC
>DATDIA010000233.1:0-4123 GCA_036521295.1 Candidatus Cybelea sp.
GAGCCATGCGCGCGCGCCGCTCGCCTCCTCGGTTTCATCGACGAGCGTCTCGCTGCCCTTGCATCGCCACGCGATTTTCATGATCGACAGGAATACGAACGGGCGTTGGCGCTCCTATGCGGCGCGATAGGTCGCGAACAACTCACAACCCTCATGAGTGAGGGGGCGCAAATGAGCCAGGAGCAAGCGATTGACGAAGCGCTGGCAAACCGTACTTGATACAACGTAGAGTCGCCATTTTTGTGTTGGTGTGTTTCACCGCCTGCGTGAAAGCGGAGCCGCCGCTGTCGCACCCGGGCACGCTTGTGATCGCCGTCCTACAGGAGCCCGCCTCGCTCAACCCGCTGTACTTGCAAGGCGGAATCGCTCACGCGATTAGCGAGCTCAGCTATACGCATCTCACGAATTACGATTCTAACGGAAACGTCGTACCGGGCGTCGCGGTTACCGTGCCTTCGCTCGCCAACGGCGGCATCTCACCTGACGGCAAGCGCGTCGTCTACCACTTACGGCGCGACGTGTCGTGGCAAGACGGCGCTACGTTGAACTCGCGCGACGTTGTCTTCACGTATCGCGCGATCATGGGCCCCTCGAACGCCGTTCCGTCTCGCTATGGCTACGACCGCATCGCTTCGGTCGCGGCACCCAATCCATACACGGTGATCCTGAAGCTGAGAAGGCCATTTTCGCCAATCATTGAGAATTTTTTTTGGTGGCGACAGCAACTATCCGATCCTACCGGCACATCTTCTCGCGCAATATGCGAGCCTCGACCACGTCGCATACAACGCGGCGCCGATTAGCTCAGGTCCCTACCGCTTCGCGCGTTGGGTTCGCGGCGATCGGTTGGAGCTGAGCGCAAATCCGCGTTACTATGCCGGGCGACCGGCAATCGCTCGAATTAGTCTGCGCTTCATACACCACCCGTCAACGACGATCAACCAGCTGCTAACCAATGAAGTCAACGCAACCTTCTCGGCCGATATTTCGACAATTGCTGCTCTGCGCGCCATTCCACACCATCGAATCGTGGTAACGCCGATTCCTAGCTTTTGTGCGTTGTCATTTAACGTCACCGACCCGATCGCGAAGAATCTCGAGGTGCGTCGGGCGTTTGCGCTCGCCATCGACCGCCACGCTTTGGTCGGAAAGGTGGCGCACGGCATCTACGACGCTAAGACTGCCATGCGCGGGTTGTTTACGTGGGCGTTCGATCGACAAGTGGGAGGTCTGCCGTACGATCCCCGGAGCGCCCAAACGCTTCTCACAAAAGATGGATGGATCATCGGTGCCGACGGCATCCGCGTCAAGAATGGGCGCCGTCTGGAGCTTCAACTCGCCGTTCGAGCCGGCTCGGACGTCGAAGCGGGGTTCGTTTCTCTAATCGTCGAGGGCGAGCGCGCTGTAGGGATCGACGTTATAGCGAAACGCTACAGTCGCGAGGAGTTCGGCGCGCCCAATGGCCCGCTCGCGCAAGGCCGTTTCCAGGTCGCTCTGGTGACCTATCTGTCGACCTATGATCCCGACGCATCTTGGCTACTCTCATGCGGCGAGCGGGCCCCCAAAGGTTTTAACTTTGCCCGCTATTGCAATCCGGCCGTGGAGCACGCCCTACAAAGCGGAGTTCAAGTCTTTGGCCGAGCGGCTCGCCGACGCGCCTACGGTTTCGTTCAGCGGCAACTCCTTACCGACGTGCCGTACGATTTTCTCTGCGAGGTCAGCGAGATCGACGTTCTCCCGTCAAATCTTAAAGGGTACGAGCGACCGTTGATCTCCCCATACCACTCGATAGGGCGCTGGCGCTGGTAACGCACGACTGAAGAGCGCGCTTAAGGGCGGTTCATTTTACAGGCGAGATTGGGCGTCGGGTGGCCAATCGCAGCCGGGAGTTTCACAAAAATCAAACCCCGATCCAACCGTGGAACGTCGTCTATCTCGCGGCGGCTTCGGCCGAGGACCGCTGTACGACGCTTCGAATCCCGTTGGCGCTAATGCAAAACTGATTATTCTCCTTGCACCTTTCCAGATTCGATTGATCCTCGTCTAACGAGCCCTAACGGTCGACTTGGGAAGGCACGCTCTGAGACCGCGACCTCGATGCCACAGGAAACGATTTGCCTTTAACGGGAGCGCCGCCCGCCACACCGTTTACTACACAGAATCGGTGAAAACCGGACTGTGATTTCATTGATGTTCGTAGCCGTAAGCGCAATAAAGCCAGTACCAGCAAGGATATTTGGAGCTCGGAGGGTAGTGGCGGGGACGCTAGGAGAACCTCCTACACGCTCCCGCCAGAAACAACCTTCGACCCGGACTAGCCCGAACCAACTGCCCCTTTTTTGGGCCGCTCGCTCCGAAGCAACGACGCGCTCGAGCAGATCCGCCGCCCCCTGCAGCATGGCGGAAGGTGTTGGGATTCCACGGGCACCGTTGCGCTCGATCACCAGCGTGTAGGCGTCCGGGCGCATACCGGCGGCCACGAAGCGTTGCGCTTGCACGAGGCGATGGCGACGCAGGCGCTCCAGCGCAAACGGCGGAGGCACGACAGAGCGGCGGGACTTCTTGGTCTGTGGCTCTTTGAAGCGGAGTTGAGAGCTTGTACGTTTTGGCGTTTTGATCGTCAGGCGTTCGAGCGAACGGACGACGCGGGCGTTCCCGCGTCCAGATCGAGATCGCACCACCGCAGACGAGCAGTTCGCCCCGCCGCAGCCCCGAGCCGATGGCGACCGCGACCGCGCAGCAGAGTTCGGTCGGGCCGAATGCTGCGAGATAGCATCGGCGAGACGACTGCCGGAACATTGCTGGCTGAGATTCCAAATATCGACCACTTTGAGTCCGCGAAGGCTGTCGCCGCTTTTGCGGGCCTATCGCCACGAGATCCGCGATCCGGGACGTCCATTCACGGCCGTCCACGGCTCTGTAGGACCGGCAACTCTCGCCTTCGCAAGGCGCTCTACATGCCGGCGATCGTGGCGCGGCGTTTCAATCCGACGCTCCGGATCTTCGCAGAGCGGCTGCTAAGTGCTGGAAAACACAAACAGCTCGTCATCGGGGCCGTCATGCGAAAGCTGCTTGCGCTTGCCTACGGCATCCTTCGCTCCGGCGTCGCTTTCGACGCCAATTACGCTTGACACCGAATACGGTATCTATCCCGGCACGGTCACCGGGGGATAAGAGCTAAGCCCTTTCAAAACGAGGCCCCACTCTTCGCAGCTCCTTTTTGAAAGCTAGCCGGTTTCAGTGCGCCGACGCAGGAGGTGTCGGGCGCGCGATCCGGAGCGGCATAGAATGACACGATGACCTTTTGGACGCACGGCGACCAGGGTGAGACAGTGTGCCCGACGCCTGGGATGCTGATGATCGTTGCGCGGGAGAAGCGCGCTGCCGCCGCTTTCGCCCCTGCAAGCGATGTCAACGTGTCGAAAGTTCCGGAAATGAGGAGCGTCGGGATGTTGCTGGCAACGGGCTCGCGCATTGATCTTGGAGCTGCCGGGAGTTTCCAGACATCGCGGCAGTCTTCTTGAACGTACGCCCAGCCGCCGATACCTTCACGTTGCACCGAGGGCGGATAATCTGGAAATGCTTCTCGTCCGGCCGTGGCGAGTTCTTGCGGCGTCCCGAGGTAATCCTCGCGACAGGTGGCGCCGACGGCCAGACCGTCACCGAGGGCAGGTGCGCCGGGATGGTAGGGTGGCGCCCGGCCTGCGCGATCCTTAGCGATCGCCTGAATGGAATCGCGGCGGCCTGCGGCGAGCCCAACAATCGTATCGGGCGCGGCTTGGAGCGTCGGAATGCTATATGTTTGGTTGCGCAACCAGTCGATCAACGCGCCGCCGTCGATTATCACCGTGATGTTCTTGCCGGTGTAGGGGTCGCCGATCGTCGGCGTCAACGGCTTGGCTTCGAGCCTATTGACCAGTCCAGTAAAGGTCTGTTCAAGATGGGGATGGGCCGCGTCGCAGGGCGGTTGCGCTGTGCAGGCCTTGAAGAGGTTGTCGAAGGCGTAGCGCGCGCTCCACCAGTTTACCGGGATGCTGTAGGTCGTCGGTAGGACCGAGTCGAGAACGACGCTGCGGATTCCCTCGGGATGGTTGCGCATAAGCGTCTGCGCCGTATACGTGCC
>DATDIA010000234.1:0-7745 GCA_036521295.1 Candidatus Cybelea sp.
AGCAGGGGCTTGGCGCGTCGAGGCTCACGGTCCCGGGTTGTTCAGCAGCGGGACGCGCAGTGTGGTAGTAGCGGGCCAGTGATGGCCGTAGCCGGAGAGCAGACAGACCGATGCGCCAATCGCGAAGATTACCAAGAGGCAGACCGCGGCGATTCGATAGAGCGATCGCGGGATGCCCCGGCTCTCGGGAACCTTACTGAAATCGAGATACTCGTCGTCTCGAACGATCATGGTTACGCTCCCTTCGCCGGCGGTGAGAAGCCGATTACGTTGAGTCCCGCCAGCAGCGCGAGAATCGCCCCGAGTCCCAGCAAGAAGAGCATCAGCTTGAAAACGTTGTTCTCCACGCCCGTGCTTTGCCAATCCTTATAAAGCGAGTAGAAGGAAACCGTCGCCACGACGATGCCTGCAATTACCGCTCCTAACCGCTCGACGAGCACGACGTTCACGCTCTGCGCTCCTTATATCAAATAGAAGATCGAGAACAGCACGACCCAGATCACGTCCACGAAGTGCCAGTAGAGCGTACCGGCCGTGATCCCGAAGAACTTTCCTCGCGTGTAGACGCCGGCTGCCGACTGCAACACGAGCGTGCTCAGATAGCAAACGCCGACGAAGACGTGGAATCCGTGCATGCCGGTCAGGGTGAAAAACGACGCACCGAAGATGCCGCTTCCTGCCCAAGTTACGTGCTCGCCATAGATCAGATGGGTGTACTCATAGCCTTGTCCGCCGAGAAAGCCGGCCCCAAGCACGATGGTCGCGAGCAGAAACCATATGTAACGCATGAAGTGGCCGTGCTTGAAGTTCTCAAGCGCGTAGTGCATGGTAGCGCCGGATCCGAAGAGCACGACCGAGTTCCACGCGGCGAAGGGTACATCGAGGCGGTGAATTCCTGGCGGCGGCCACCCCTGCCCGCTGTTGCGAAGATAGAGATAAGCGAAGATAAACGACGAAAAGAGCACGCAGTCGCTGATGAGGAAGAGCAAGAAGCCCTGCAAGCGCAGCTCGCGCGTCTCGATATAGAGCTGGTCGACCTCGCCGTGCGCGTCGAGCGGAAGCGATGCAACCGACATCAATGCGTTCCCGCCGCGACCGGCGGCGGTGAGTCGGTTAGCTCATCTTCGAGACCTTGATATGGGAGCGGCTGAGCGAAATCGTACGGCAAACCGTAGACCGTCGGAACGTGCTTGAAATTGTAATAGTTCGGAGGCGAGGGGATCTGCCACTCGAGCGTGCGTGCTCCCCAAGGATTGGGTCCCGAACGTTTTCCGTTGCGGATACTCCAGAGTATGTTGACGAAGAAGATCAGGATCGAAAAAGTCATCAAGTACGATGCAACGGACTCAAAGCGATTCCAAAACGTGAACTGCGGATCGTAGGTCGCGACCTCGCGCGGCATGCCGAGCATACCGAGCCAGTGCATCGGAAGAAACGTCGCATTGAACCCGATGAAAAAGAGCCAGAAATGCCAGTGGCCGAGCTTTTCGTTCAACAAGCGACCCGACATCTTCGGGAACCAGTAATACATGCCGGCGAAGATTCCCATCAGGCTTCCGCCAACCAATACATAATGAAGGTGGCCGACGATGAAGTACGTGCCGTGCACGTGAAGGTCGAATGGAATCGCAGCCAGGAAGATGCCGGTGATGCCGCCGATCGTGAAGAGTCCGATGAAGCCGATCGCAAAGAGCATCGCGGTCGTGTAGTGGATTTTCCCGCCGAAGAGCGTTGCGGTCCAGGAAAAAATCTTGATGCCCGTCGGTACGCCGATCACGTACGTGAGGATCATGAAGGGAAGCTGCAAAAACGGCGCGAGCCCGGACGTGAACATGTGGTGCGCCCAGACCATGAAGCCCAGCAACGCGATCGCCATTGAGGAGAACGCGATTAGCTTGTAGCCGAAGATCGGCTTGCGCGCGAAGGTGGGCAGCACTTCGGAGATGATGCCGAAGGCCGGCAAGATCATGATGTAAACCGCCGGATGGGAGTAGAACCAGAACATGTGCTGCCACATGACCGGACTGCCGCCTTTGGTTGGATCGTAGAACGGCACGCCGAACTGGCGCTCGATGAAGAGCGCGGCCAGCGCAGCGGCAAGCGCGGTCGTGGCAATCATGAGAAGCGGGGCCGTCGCAAACTGGCCCCAGCAGAAGAGCGGCATGCGCGTGAAAGTCATGCCCGGCGCGCGCATTTTCAAGATGGTCACGACGAAGTTGATGCCGGTAATCGTCGAGCTCACGCCGACCAAGAAGATCGCCGCGCACCACATCGACGTTCCGGGAGCGCCTTGCAGTGACACCGGGGGATACTCCATCCAGCCGGCGGTCGGCGCTCCCATGAGAAAGGACGAGAACAGCATTAAGCCGGCGACGGGAAAGATCCAGAAGCTGAGCATGTTGAGCCAGGGAAAGGCGACGTCACGCGCGCCGATCTGCACCGGAAAGATCAGATTGCCGAAGCCACCGGTTAGCATGGGAATGATGACCAGCCAGACCATCGTGCTGCCGTGAACGCTATAGATTTCGTTATAGGTATCAGATGCCACGAAGCCGCCGGCCGGGTTGAGCAGTTGGGTGCGGATTGCTTCGGCGAGCAAACCCGCCAGCATGAAAAAGACGAAGGCCGTAATGAGATATTGGATGCCGATGATCTTGTGATCGAGTGAGAATACGTATCGCCGAACGAACCCCTGGGGTTCGGGATGAATGTGATCGGCGATTCCGCCCGGATGTACTGCTTCTGCTGTCATGCTTTCGATTCTCTCACTTCAACGTGTCCAGGAATGCGACCAAGTTAGCAATATCCTTCGACGATAGGCCGTTTGCGCTCGCGTTCGGCATCGTCCCCAGGCTGCCGGTGTAGCCGCTCTGCAGAATCCCCGCCACGTTCTGCGGTGTGGCGGGATGACCGTTCACGAGATTGGGATGCGACGGATCGTGCAGCACGCCCTGGAGACCGGGCCCGACAAGCACTTGGCTGAAGGGCGCAAGCTTATGACACGCTTCGCACTTTTGCGCGAAGAGCTGCTTGCCGGCGGGGGCGCTTCCTCCCTCAAGGGAGACAGCCTGTCCGCCCGCTCCGGGCAGCGCATTGCTCGCGTGCGCGTTCTTCTCTTGCCAGCCCTTGTACCATTTGTCGAACGAGGCTTTGGGCTCGATAACGAGCACCTGCTTCTCCATTTCGCTGTGCAGTACGCCGCAGAACTGGGTGCAGATAATTGGATAGCGTCCCGCCAAGCGCGGCGTAAATTTGATCGTCGTCACGAGTCCCGGAACGGTGTCGTTCTTTAGCCGCATCGCCGGCACCCAAAATCCGTGGATCACGTCTGCGGAGGTAAGGTTGAGCGTCACCGGCACGCCCAAGGGGAGGTGCATCTCGTCGGTCACTTCGCCGTTGATCTGCGGATACCGGAACGAGAAGTAGAACTGATGACCGATCGCTTCGACGACGATGCCATTCTCGGGCTCGAGCATAACCTCGTACCAAATTCGAACGCTCACGACCGAAAGCAACAGGACGAAGAGCAAGGGAATGACGGTCCACCAGAACTCGAGCTTGTGGTTGTCGTGAATCTGTATCCCGATAGCATCGGGCGGGTCGCTCGCTTTAGCGCGGAATGTGATCGCGAAATAAACGAGATACCCTGCGACAAAAATCCAAAGCGCGCTCCCGGTGGCCGCCATGAAGCGAAACAGAAGATCGACTTGCCGGGCGGTAACGATCGCCGCCGGTAAGTACCGCTCGATCGGAAATACCGACCAGAAAACGATGGCGCCGATCGAGAGCACCGCCAAAATCGCGGTAGCGATCCAGAATTCGCGATCGAGGCGGCCCAGCTGCGCTCTGTGCTCAACCAAAGAAAGCTTTCTCCTCGAACCGGCTCTTAAGAAACTCTGTCGGTGGCCCCTGCAAACTCGCGTACCAACCAGTCGACGTTGGTGATCGCGCTCCCAACGCAAACCGCGTCGGCACCCGCATCGAACGCGGCGCGCACGTCCGCAGGAGCGCGCACGCCGCCCTCACAGAGCTTGAAGCGCCGCAACGATGCGAGCTCGCGTACCAGATGCAGCGCCGGAAGCGCTTGGCCCGCCGTTTCGGCCGTGTAGCCGCAGAGTGTCGTTGCGACGATGTCGGCGCCGGCATCGATTGCGGCAATGGCGTCGGCGGCGCTCGAGCAATCGGCGAGCGCTAAACGGCGCTCGCCATGAATGGCCGCGACGAGGTCGCCGACCTCGGTCCCCTCGGGGCGGGGTCGAGCGGTGGCGTCGAACGCGACGATCTCCGCACCCGTGGCAACGACCGCTCGCGCCTCCTCGAGCGTCGGTGTGATGTAGGTCTCGAATCCGGAATACTCGCGCTTGATGAGGCCGACGATCGGAAGGGAGACGCGCGCGCGAACGGCGCGCAAATGATCGATGCCCGCGATGCGAACCGCCGCGGCGCCCCCCGCTTGCTCCGCTCGGGCCATCGCCGCGATGACGTAGGGATCGTCGAGCGCCGAGCCGCGCCATGCTTGAACCGAAACGATCAAGCCTCGACGCAAGCGCTCGAGCAGGCTCATCGCTGCAGCTCCGTCACGCGCAAACCGAGCTCGCGGTAGGCCAAGAGGAGCGCTCCATAGGCGGGTTCGTAGCGGGCTTCGACGATATCGGCACTCGGGATCTCCCGCAAGATAGCGGCGCGCACCCGATTGCGTAACGCTTCGTCGGTGAAAACGCCGCCCACGAGCGCAACGCGCGCCGGCGAGCCTGCTGCAATCGCCATTCGGATCAGCACGGCGAGCCGATCGGCGCCGCGATCGGCCAGCGTTCGTAAGGACTCGTAGCGTAATGCCGTCGGAGCAAACGACGCGAGCCGGTCGCGCGTCACTTCTCCTTTATAGTAGGCGTGCGCGAGGCGGCGCAATGAATCGGTGCCGAAGAAATCGCATGCTGCGCGCGCCTCGGCATCCAGCGACGCATCGCCGTCATCGTGCGCTCGCATCAGCATTGCCAGCGCGTCACTTGCTATGCGCGACGCGCTTCCCTCGTCGCCGAAGAGAAAGCCCCAGCCGCCGAGCGTGCAGGACCGACCGTCCTCGCTGCGTCCGTAGACGACTGACCCGGTTCCTGCGATAGCCACGACGCCCGGTCGCCCTCCGAGCGCTCCGGCATGCGCGATCGGCGTATCGTGCATGAGCGTGGCGCGCGTCGAGGGCAGCTCGGGCGGCCGACCGTACACGTGGCCATCGTAGCCGCTGATCCCGGCGACGATTGCGGCGAAGGTGCTCTCTTCGGGAAGGTGCGCGCGGCGCCGCGCATCCTCCAACGCGCCATGCAATGCATCGCGTAAACGGGTCGAGTCTTTGCCGGCCCCGATCTCGTCGGCCGGTCCGGAGGTGCCGCAGCCTAAAATACGGCCGGCCTGATCGCCTATGACGGCGACCGTCGAGCTCTGTCCGCCGTCGATGCCGGCGAGCAGCACATTCACGTTCGACGCTCCAACAGCTCGCGCGCAAAATCGGCGGCGGCGGCTTCACGCGCGCGGCGATCGCCGATCACCGAAATTTCTCCGAGGCGCTCGCGATGGTGATAAAGCTCGTGCCCGACAGCAAGCGCGACGAACTCGCCGAGGTTTTGCCCACGCAGTGCGGCCGCAATGCGGATATTGAGTCGAATCTCCGGAATCGCGGGATCGTACTCCGAGCGCAACTCGTCTTCTCCCCAATCGCCTAAATCGGCGAAGCGTATTGCCACGCCATAGGCACAAGCTTGCCGAAGGGCGTTTGTCATAGCAGGACGCCGTCGGCGACCAGCTGTGCCCGAAGCTCGCGCGTATCGATATCGCCGACGCGCTCGCGGCGTGCGCACGCCAGCGCTGCGGCGGTACCCGCGGCTTGGCCAAGCGTCATCACGGTCGGGGTTAGGCGCGTGGAGGCGAGCGCCTCGTGGGTCGTCGAAATGCAGCGGCCCGCGACCAGAAGCTGTTCTCGATTGACCGGCACGAGCACGCGATACGGAATCTCGTAACTTTCTCCCGGCGCGAGCCGCTCCGTCGTGGTTCCGCTACCTGCCGGGTTGTGAACGTCGATTGGGTAGGCGCTGCGCGCCACCGCATCGTCGAATTTGCGCGCGTGCAAGACGTCTTCACGCGTGAGCGTGTAACGCCCAACTATCCGCCGCGATTCGCGGATCCCCACTTGGGTGCCCGTTCCCGCAATGCGAGCGTTTTCAAAACCGGGTACGCACCGGCGGAAGAACTCGAGCAGCTGCATCGCCTGAAGGCGCGACTCGACTTCGGCACGGGTTAAGTCGTCGGGGTCGAGGGGATCGATGTCGACGACGCGCGTCATGTTGACCGTGACCTCGTCGGGATACGGCGAAATGAAAAACGAGACGAGCTCTCGCGGAACGTCGACGATCCCTTCTTCACGCGCGCGCTGCCACAGAGAGTAGAGGCCCGCCACCGCGGTCAGCGACGCAGCAGTACGCTCCCGCGCGGGCAGCGAGCTGCGCATCTCTTCGGGATGCGCGCGCACGTACTCCGCCGTTTTGCCAAGCTCGACGTGGCTCAGTCGGAAAATCAAGGTTGCCGGCTGGACTCGGCCGCGGTCATCGCCTTGCTGCGTTGGCACGCCCGCCGAAGCGGCCACCAGCGCGTCGGCCGTGGCGTCGATCACGACGGTGCCGCGATAAGTGCGCATTCCGCCGATGGTCGCGAAGCTCGCGCCCGCGACGGTCTCGTCGTCGACTTCTGCCGACAGAAAATACGCGTGAAGCAGCAGCTTCACTCCGGCTTCGCGCATCATCTCCAAAAGCAGCGCCTTGTGGACTTCCGGATCGAAGGGAGTGATCGTCGCGACGTAATCCGACGAATCGGGCAGATGACCGGGTGACGCACCTTTGCGCATTAACCGCTCGACGATTTCTTCCGCGATGCCACCGACGATACGCTCCGCGCCCGAATGGAACGTCATCCACGGCCCGACCATTGCGGCAGTCGCCGTTCCGCCGAGAAATCCGTATCGCTCAACCAGCAACGTTTGCGCACCGTGACGCGCCGCCGCAATCGCCGCTGCGCAACCGGCGTTACCTCCGCCCACGACCAACACGTCGAAATCGGGCATGCGCCGCGCTTCGTCGCCTCGCGCAGCAGGCCATTTCCTCGGCCTCCCAAATACACCGCCATGCAAGTTCAGGCCGCCGCTCAGGAGCGGAACTGGGCGATGGCCGCGCATCTCAGCGCGCTCGTCGCCATTGCGGGAATGCCCTTTGGCCACATCCTCGGGCCGCTCGTCATCTACCTCATCAAAGGACACGAGTCGGAGTTTGTCGGCGAGCACGCGCGGGCGTCGCTAAACTATCAGATCACGATCTCAATCCTCGTCATCCTTGCCGTGATCGTCGGTGTAGCGGCGACGCTCGGATTTCTCATTCCTATGACCACGACGTCCACTTCCGAGACGACGGCACCAATCAGCTTTGTCATTCTTTGGATCTCATTCGGCGCGGCAGCCTTGATCGTGCTATTTGCGTCGATCGTCTTCATCGTCCTCGGAACGATCGCCGCGAGCCAGGGGCGTCCCTACACCTATCCGTTTGCAATCCGGTTCCTGCGCTAGAGCAGCCGCATGTTGATGCAACGAATAAAGCCGCTCGCGCGTATCCTTGCCGAAGGAGACAACAAAGAGAGCGGTCTTAAACGCTCGCTCGGCCCTTGGGCCTTGACCGCCATGGGCATCGGCGCCATTATTGGAACCGGTA
>DATDIA010000235.1:0-2129 GCA_036521295.1 Candidatus Cybelea sp.
CGGATTGGATCGAGGCCGGCTCGTGCGAAATCGGCGCGCAGCTCCTCGCCTGATTTGAGCCTGAGGTCGGGTCCGAAGTTTTCTTCGAACCAGCGATGCCTTGCGCCCGGAATATGCCCGGCGACCGGATCGAGCGGCTCCGTTTCGCCCGTATAACGCTCCTTCGAACGCGCGTCGAGAAGCTGCATCTCCGCAGCCTTGAGATGTGCGCGCACGTATTGCGCGTCGACGAGAAGTTCGGGCCGCAGCCGAATCGTCACCGTTCCGTCACGGACCGGCTGCGCGGGGGCGGCCGTCACGGGATATTCGCGTGCGTTCCACTGCGTGAAGCCGCCGTCGAGAATGGCAACGGCGTCGTGGCCGATCCAGCGCGAGAGAAACCATAGGCGAGGCGCAAAGATATCGGCGCCGGCATCGTAGGCGACGATCTGCGTGGCGTCATTGACGCCGCAAGCGCCCAGGAAGCGCGCAAACGTATCCGGCTCGGGCATTGGATGGCGCCCATTCTTGCCGGTCTTCGTTCCTGCCAGGTCCTCCTCGACGGCGGCAAAAAACGCACCCGGCACGTGCGACTCATCGTAGAGCTGCCGCCCGAGTGAAAAACTCGCAAGCGAATGACGGCAATCGAAGATGACGAGCTCGGGATCGCCAAGGCGCTCGCGGAGATCCTCGGCCGAAATGATGGTGTTAAAGGGCACGAGCTAGCGCAAGTCGATCGTCTGTCTTGGTGCAGGCTGCGCGCCGCCGAATGCCTCCCGCAGCGTCGCTTCCAACTCCCCGCTGCTCGCCATCGGGCCCAGTATGTCGGTATCGCCGTAAAACTTGCCGTTGATGAAGACCTTGGGCAGCGTGGGCCAGTCGGTCATCTCGGCGAGCGCCTCTCGCTTTGGTAGATTCTCCAAGACGTCGACGACCTCGAACGGGTACCCGAAACGATCGAAGAACTCAATCGTTTCGAGCGTGAAGCCGCAGCGCGGCGCCGCCTTGGTCCCTTTACCGTACACGAGGATGGTGTTCGCGGCGATTTCGCGAGCAATTTCTTCCTTGTAGTCCATCGCTTTCTCAGCCCTCCGAAACGATCGTTTTCAGTTCGACGGCGTGAATGCGGCCGTCTTTGAGCGCGGCCTTGAGCGCGCCGTACACGAGCTTGTGCTGCTCGATGAGCGACTTTCCCTGGAAGGCGTTGGAGCGCACCGTCACGTTGAAGTGGTCCATCGTGCCGGTCCGATCGAAGATGCCGACCTCTGCGTCGGGCAGCTCATCTCGAATGAGGTTCGTCAGCGCGTCGTTTTCAATCACGGTCGCAGGCGCGGCGAACCCGAGTTGAGAGCCTCGGCCAGACCACGCGCCTCACCGAGCGCTTCCGGAAGTCGTGGCGCCCCTTTCGCCAGCGCCGCGGTGATGCCGCTCGCAAGCACGATGCCGGTGACGCCGATGAGAATTGCGGGCACGCCGCTGGCGCGCAGCGGTCCGATTTCGATCGTAAAGCTTCGCTGCAAACGCGCCAAGCCGCGAAAGAACGCGCGCAGACTTCGTCCTCGGTCATTCATCGTCGCGTTCTACGTCGCGCAGTTCCGGAAGGCCTGGCCCTCATGCGTGCGCGAACCTGGTCGCCGATGCCTCACATTTTGATCGCCGCATGCTGCCTGATCGGAGGCAGCGTCCACTCGCCAAGCGGCGCGCCGATTGCTCGTGCCGGGGTGACGCTACGCGGACCGAAAAGCCTAGCGGCTACGACCGACGCAAAAGGGAACTTCGCGGTCGAAGTGCCGCGCGGGCGATATGTGTTGACGGTGGTCGCGCGCGGGTACGTCGCCGTGACGGTGAACACCGGAGAAGTAGGCGACGGTGCGCGACTCGACGTCGTGCTCGAGCCAAGCGATACCCCGAAGTTGCGTACGATTGGAGAGGTCACCGTCAACGGCGGCTTCACGCTCGACCGCAACGTCATTCCGGAGATGGACGTTTCGCGCACGCAGATGGATGCGCTTGGATACTCGCAGGTACTCGAAGCGCTCCAAGAGGTGCCCTCGGTCGTTATCCAGCATCCCGACGCCGGCGCTCCGACGTCACCTGCCGTCGTTTCGCTGCGTGGACCGGACCCTTCGGAAGCAATGGTGACCCTCGAC
>DATDIA010000236.1:0-5681 GCA_036521295.1 Candidatus Cybelea sp.
CGGATCGCTTGCCGATCGCCTCGACCGGCGCAAACTGATGATCGTCTGCGATGCGGTGCGTTTTGCGGTGACGGCGTTCTTCGCGGTCAGTTACGCCCTGCACGTCCTGACGCTGCCGATGATCTATGCGGGGCTCGTGATCATGTCGATCTGCGCGGCCGGTTTTTTGGGCGGTCAGTCGTCGAGCATTCCGTATCTGCTCGGGAAAGACAAAACCACCAAAGCGATGGCGCTGCTCATTGCCGCCGAGAACGGGTCGAATCTCATCACGCCGGCGATCGGCGGCGCGATCTTCGCTTACTTCGGACCGCTTCCGGCGCTCACCATCAACGCAGCAACTTACCTTGCGTCGCAGATTTCGCTGGCACTGATTCCGTCGCTCGGTCCCGACCGAACCACGGGCCTGCCGAGCCTGCGCCATCTCGTCGACGACATCAAGCTCGGCTATCGTCAGCTGTGGGGCGACCTTGGGATGCGCGCACAAGCGCTCGTCGCCTTTACCTTCAACGTGTTCGGCTTCGGCTGCTATGCGATACTGATTCCTTTTCTCAAGAAAGGCTTCGACGCGACCGATCAGCAGGTCGGCATCTTTTTCGGCCTCTCGGCACTGGGCGCCGTTGTCGGCGCATCGCTTGCGGCGCGCTTTGCGGAGCGTTGGCCGTTCGGGCGAGCGCTCACGGTCGCGTATCTGCTCGACGCCGCGTTCTTCTTGCCGGTCGTCCTCGTCTCAAATATTTGGCTGGCGGCGTTCTTCTGGTCGACCTCTAACGCGATCGCAAATTTTGAGATCGCGCAAATCCTCGGCTTCCGAATGCGAGTCGCGCCCGCGGAAATGGTCGGCCGCGTCATGGGCGCGGTACGACTAACCGTCCTCGGCGGAATGGCACCTGGAATTCTCCTCTTCGGGTGGATCGCCGACCACCACTCACCGCACACGGCAATGTGGATCGCGACGCTTGGGTATTTCGTCGCGGCGATCGGCGCCGCACTCACGCCGGCCATTCGTAACGAAACGCGCTAGCCGCTTTGAAGTCGACGCACGAGATCGGCCGCCGGCATCATCCCGACGACCGCGCGTCGATGGGGCCACCCCATTGCCGGAACCCCGGTGACGCCGGCCACATAGCCCTCTTCGATAAATGCATCGACGGCAGGAGAGAACGCGCGCTCGCGCCAGGCCTCTTCCACGCGTGAAGCGGAGATGCCGAAGCGTTCGGCGATCGGGACGATGACCTCGCGCTTCGAGATGTCCGCCTGTTCGGTGAAGAACGCGCGCGATACGTCGTGATGAAAGGCTCCGGCCGCATCGTCGCCCTTCTGGTCGCGCACGAGCTCGGCCGTCTCGAGCGCGAAGCGTGAGTTCACGTTACGCTTCGGCGGATCGATCGGAAGCCCGACTTCTCGGGCGAAATCCTCCAGCCTCGTGCGAACCCTGGGCCAGTCCTCCGGAGGAAAGGGCTTGGGTGCTCCTTCGGGCGGCGTCTCCGGATGAAGTTCAAACGGAAGCCAGCGGAGATCCGCTTGCAGTTCCCCCGCTGCTTGTTCGGCCCAAACTGAGCCGAGGTAGCAGAACGGTCAAATAACGTCGGACCAGATGTTGATGACGCGATGCATGCTCGGCTCATCATAGCACGGCCTGGGATCGTTCGACGCCCCCGCTGAAGGTATCCCAAATGACAATCATGCTGATCGACCACCGAAGCGCACGATTCTTCGAGCCCGCATCGGAAGGCCGGCTCACCGAGAGCGAGCATCTCGAACCTAAAGACCCGCACGGCTTCGAGCGGCACCTCGAACACCGAAAGGAAGCCGACTATAAGGGCCAGCGTGTCCCGGAAGCAGACGAGTTCTACGAGCGGATCTCACAGCGGCTAAGAAACGCGCCTTCGATCCTGCTCCTCGGTGACGGAACTGGAAAAAGCAGCGCGATGCGATACTTCGAGGCGTATCTCAAAGAACGACATTCGGACATCTCCGGTCGCGTGGTCGCGGCGCAAGACGCGGACCTCTCGGCTATCTCGCTCGGCGAGATCGAGCAAATCGCTCGACGCTACGAGAACGTCAGCAATGGCTGAGCAGTTCCCGAATGATGAAATAAACGGCAAGCCCCGCGCGATCGTTCACATCTTTTCCGCAGCGCTCGATCCTGACAAAAGTGCCGAGCTCGCGTCTCGACTCACCGATCTCATGCGCGAGGTCTCCGAAGAAAACGAAGGTTTCTTAGAAGGGCGAGTCTTCGAGGGCGACGATGGGAAGAGCGTGACCGTCACGACGATCTGGAAGACGCGACATCTGTGGGCGAACGCCATATGGGACGAGCGTGTCGACCTTCTATTAGAGTCGGTTTCGGGCTCCGAAGTACTCGACGTAATGTGCTACGAAAGCGCGCGGATCGTCCCGACCCGCTCGTAGCCCGTAGTCTCCGCTTTAGATACTCCACTTCCACGCGTTCCACGCCTCATTCACCGGATTAGGCGCGAAACCGTGGAAGTCGACGCTGATCGCCTCTTGCTGGCGCTGCCACCAGAAGAAGAGTATGGGATTATCGACGGCGAGGAGATGCTCGATCCTTGAGTACGCGATGGCGCGCATCGCCTGATCGTAGTGCGAGAGCGCCATCGCCTGCGCGGCGTCCATCGCAGCGCTGCAGTAGCGCGGATCGTTGTAGCCGTGCGGCGGAAAGTTGTCGCAGGTCAGCTCCGATGAGTTGTCGGGATCGATCCCGGCGTACCAGGAGTAGAGCAGCAGGTCGAACTTCCCGCCGTGCTGGATGCCGCCCATGCCCTGCGGCGCGTAGAGAATGTCGAACGGGTAGTACTTGACCTCGAGCGAGATTCCGATCCTTCGCAACGCCGCTTGAATGAGAATCGCCTCGGACCGGTGCGTCGCCGACGCATTATCGGTGACGAAGAGAAGTTCGAGCGGCTGGCCGTTCTTGCGCGCGACCCCGTCGGCGCCGGCGACCCACCCGGCCTGAGCGAGCAGACGTTTTGCGGCCTCGGGATCGAAGGGCACCGATTTCACGTTGGGATCGAAGGCCCAAATCCAGTTTGGAAGATCCTCGGTCGCAACCGTCGTCTGCCCGTACGTCAATCGCTGCGTGAGCGAGACCTTGTCGATGGCGGCGGCGATAGCGCGGCGCACGCGCGCGTCGCCGAGGACGGAGTGGGACAGGTTGAACTCGACGCCTTCGAATCCGTTGACGTTGACCCACACGATCCGCGAGTCGGTGAGCGTTCGCAGCGTCAGGTACGTTTGGATCGACGGCTGGAAGATGTAGTCGATTGCGTGCGTGCGCAGCAAATTGATCGCCGAGTCTTCGTTGGGAACGAAGTCGATGTCGACCTGCGCGAGCCCGGGTTTCCCTTGGAAGAAGCCGGGGTTGGCCGCGAGCTCGATCCGGTCGCCGCGCCGCCATGCGACGAAGCGGAAGGGGCCGTCGCTCACCGTCGGCGCGGCGTTGAACGCAATGCGATTGATATCCGGGTAGCGCGCCAGAACGTGTGCCGGCACCACGTCGTAGGGCTGGTCGCTTTCGGCGAAAAACGTGTTGACGAAGGGTGAGAAGCGCTTCCTGAGATGCACGATCGCGGTGTGTGCGTCGGGCGTGTCGATCGCGCGAACGTCGTCGTATCCGTGGCGTGAGACGACGTTGTTGTTCGGGTTTTCGATTGCGCTCCAGCTGAAGCGCACGTCGTTTGCCGTTACCGGAACGCCGTCGCTCCAGCGCGCGTTGCGCCGCAGATGGTAGACGATCGTCAATCCGTCGGCGCTGACGCCGCCATTGGCTTGCGTCGGGACGGCGGCGGCCAGCATCGGCACCGGATTGCCGCGCGGGTCGGCGGAGAGCAGCGGTTCGAACATCAGCCGCTCGACGAAGCCCTCTCCGGTCGTACCGAAGAGCAGCGGATTGAGGGTTTTGGGCTCCTCCGGCAGGGCGATGCGCAGCACGCCGGCACGCGTCCAGGAGTGCCGGCCTTCAGAGAGGCTGCTGCTTTTGACGCAGCCGGAAAGCGCGCAACTCAGAACGAGCAGCATTGCGCCGGCCGCCTTCATTCGCTTCCTCTACGGTGACGAGGCGGAGGCTTCCCGCGGGGCGAAGGCCATTTGCAAGCCCATGGATTATCGCACCTACGCCTCGCCGTTCTCGTGGAGATACGGTCGCGCGGAGCTTCGTTCGCTCTTCTCCGAGCAGACGCGCCGGCGGCTCTGGCGCGCGGTTTGGGTGGCGCTGGCCGAAGCCCAAGCCTCGCAGGGCCTCATCGCGCAGACCGAACTCGACGATTTGCGGGCGCACGCCGGCGAGATCGATATCGAAGCGGCGCTCGCGATCGAGCGCGAGATCCACCACGATTTGATGGCCGAGATCCGCGTCTTCGCGTCGCAAGCAAAGCACGGCGGCGGCAAGCTCCATCTCGGCGCGACCTCGATGGACATCGAGGACACCGTCGAGACCTACCGGCTGCGCCTCGCGCTGTCGTACATCGGCGCAAGCCTTCGCGAGCTGCTCGCCGCCATGGCTTCGAGAATCCGTGAGACGGCCGAGCTCGTCTGCATGGCCTTCACCCATCTGCAGCCGGCCGAACCGACGACGCTTGGCTACCGGTTCGCATTTTACGCACAGGACCTGCTCGTCGACGACGATCAGCTGCGCTTCGTCTTCGAGCATCTGACGACCAAGGGTCTGCGCGGCGCCGTCGGCACGGCGGCTTCCTACGAGCGTCTGGCCGGCGACGGCGGCGGTTCGGCCGAGATCGAATCCTACGTCTTGGAGCGTTTCGGCTTGCAAGCGCTCGAGATCAGCACCCAGACATACCCGCGGAAGCTCGACTACCTCTTGCTCAGCGCGCTCGCCGGCCTCGGCGCGTCGCTCTCGAAGTTCGCGGCGGACGTGCGCATTCTCGCAAGCCCAGGCTTTGGCGAGCTCGGCGAACCATTCGCGCAGTCGCAGGTGGGCAGCTCCGTCATGCCGTTTAAGCAGAACCCCATTCTCTCGGAGCGAATCGGTTCGCTTGCACGATTGCTTCCCGCATACGCCGACGTCACGTGGCAGAACGCCGCGACGAATTTCCTGGAACGAACCCTCGACGATAGCGCGAACCGCCGAGTCGTGCTTCCCGAAGCGTTGCTCTGCGCCGACGAGCTGATTAGCCTCGCGCGCAGGGTCGTCGACGGATTGCGCGTCGACCAACGTCGCATCGTCGCGAACTGCCGGACTTACGCGCCCTTTACCGGAACGCAAGCCGTGATGATGGAGGCCGTTAAGGCCGGCGGGGACCGGCAAGTTCTGCACGAAGCCTTGCGCAATGCGTCGGTGCAAGCGTGGGAAGCGGTACGCCGCGGTGAGGAGAATCCGCTCGCGCGCCTGCTCGCCGAAGATCGCACGCTGACTGCATTTTTGGATCCGGCGGAGATCCGGCGGCTGCTCGATCCGAGCGGTCACGTCGGCACGGCTCCGCAGCGTGCGCGGCTTTTGGCCGATCGCATCGATCGCCTGCCCGAATTTCCCCGCCAAACCGAAGTGAGCCTCACGTGAACAAAGGGATCGAAATCGCCCGCGGCAAGACGAAGATACTCTACGAGAATCCCGGTCAGCCGCACCAGTTGGTCGTCGAGCAGACCGATCAGATTTCGTCCGGCGACGGCGCGCGCCGCAACGTGATCGCGGGGAAGGGCCGCTT
>DATDIA010000237.1:0-9361 GCA_036521295.1 Candidatus Cybelea sp.
ACCTTCGCCGAGTCGAATCCGGCGCTCGAATAATCGAGGGCGCGTAGCGCGATGAACGGAAGGGCCAGCACCACGCGATCCGCATAGACCGTTTCGGTCGCGCCGCGATGATCGAAACGCAACGCGTACGATCCGCTCGCGCTGCGCCGAATCGCCAGCAAACGACGGTCGAGCAGCACGCTGCCGGCGGGCAAAGACGCCGCGATCGCTTCGGGAAGCGCCTGACTACCGCCGGCGAGAATGTAGCGCTGATCGGAATAGCCCAGCACGTTCATCTCGTGATTCTGGGCATAATCGCGCTGCTGACCGAGTTGAAGGACCAGATTGAGCGCGCTGAGCTCGTCGATCTCGCGTCCGTACTCGTTGCGGTAGGACTCTTTGACGAGCCGCCCGAGCTGCGACCCAACGCCGCCCGGCACGTAGCGCTCGATCCAGTCGCGCATGCTCATGAGGTCGAGGCGGCGCGCCGTCGGTGTGGCCGTCGCATACGTGGTCGTCGGGCCGACTTTTGCAAGCTGTTCTTGCAGAATCGGATAGATCTGCGCAAAATCTTTGTCGGCCGCTGACATGGCGTAGTAGCGCCTGTCGAGATAACAGGTATCGCGGGCGCGTGGCGGGCGCGCCGCGTGCGTATCGAGCAGCGCGAGGTTGAACCGCCGAGCGAGCCGATGTATGTTGACGTGGGTCGAATCGACCATCGCTCCGCACCACTCGGTATGCTGACCCGCATCCCAGTAGCTGCGCTCCGAATGCATGCGCCCGCCGATGCGCGAGGAAGACTCGTAGACGGTCGAGTCGATCCCCGCATCGCGCAGATGCATCGCGGTTACCAATCCGGCGATCCCGGCTCCCACGATGACGACGCGCTCTCGTCCGCGCGCTTGGGAGCTGCCGCACGCAACGAATTCCGGAACGCTCGCTGCCCCAAGCGCTGCCAGTCCGGCCAGCCGAACGAATTCGATCCGGTTCATGTCATCCTAGGCGTGCGCGCAGCGCGCGGTCGAAGGGTCTCATCCTGAGCGCGCGCGCAGCGCGCAGTCGAAGGGCGCGGCGCCTCAAAGCTTGATGCTAATATCCGCAAAGAAGCCGAAGGGTTGCCGAACCGACGATATTCCGACTTCCGTGACGTTGAAAAACGTTCCATAGGGGTAGCGCAGTTGCGGCGGAGGATTCTTCACGAAGTTCCCGGACGGCGCGACGATGTTCGAAGGCAGGGTCGAGTAAACGCACGTCACGGAGTTGTCCCACGCGTAACCGCGTTGAAAGCACTGATTGTACAGATTGACCGCTTGCACGGTAAGCGTCATGCGCGGACTCAGGTCGTAGCTGGCCTGCAAGTTCGCAGAGAGCTCGGCCGGCTGCACGAACGCGCCCAGGTTGTCGAATCGGCCGCTATAAGGATCGGGTAAGAAGATCGCACCAATCGCGCCTCCGGGACAGCTGACGCCCGGCGTGAGCGGCGTCTTGGTTGGCTGTGCCGAGCACGACTGCGGAACGTACCCGGGCCAGACGAGCGGCGAACCGTAGTTCGAACCGTCAGCGTAATGGAGCGACGGCGTTACCGCTAACCTGCCGTGACGGTAGTTGAGAATCAAGGACGTAACGTCGGGCACTTCGTAGCCGTTGGCGGCGTTGAAGGGGCTTGGAATCACGTCGTAGGGCGTGTACCAGCCACCGGTATCGAAGAGCGGTTGAAGAGCATCGCGATAGTACGGATTGGGAATCTTCAGCTTGCCTTGATTGCGCGTTCCGGACTGCGAATTCGGCAATACCGGTGCGGCGTTGCCGAGATATGCACCACTGCCGCAGGCCTGCCAATTGGCCGAGCTCTTCGTCACGCCCGCGCACGCCGAGGTATACGAATTGTAAAGCTCGATTTGCGTGTTTAGCGAGTCTATCACGCTGACGCCGTTGATCGGGCTGAACCGAATGCGATTCTGCGTGTGCGTGTAGGAGAATAGCCCCGAGAGACCGTCGCGGCTGAAATCTCCGTATTGCAGCGACAGCTCGACCCCGTACGATTCCTGCGTCCCGACGTTGAGGCCGGCGAGGATGCCTTGCACCGGATTGATTGCCTGAAACTGCAGCTCATTGCTGGTGTCGCGGTAGAACGGCGTTATTTTGTACGAAAGCTGCGTCCCCTTGACGTGCTTCTCCAACGAAAGGTCGAAGTTGTCCGAAGTATCCGGATAGATGTTGTGGTCGGGCGTATGGTAACCGTACGGATAGAACTGCGCGATGAAGGACGCGAGATTCTGTTGATACGTGTTGTATTGGTAATAAGAGGAGCCCTCCGCACGCGCGTACTTGCCGGCCGAACCGCGAATTACCGTGTCGGGATTGATGCTGTACGTGAACGAGACGCGCGGCTGGAAGACGTAGGCGACGTTGCTGCCGGCCGTGACATTGTAGAGCCCGTTGCCCGGTACGGTTAGCGGTTGGAAACCGGTCGCGCACGGCCCGAACGAATTGGTCGTCGAGTTCCACGACCATTGCGTCGCCTTACCCGGCGCGCCGCAAAACTCGTTGTTGTAGGCGTCGAACCAGAACTGGCGCGCCGGATAACCTGCTTCCAGGTTGTTGGTCGAGTACTCGAAGCGATCGACGCGCGCACCTGCATTGACGACCAGCCGGTCGTTGGGTTGCCACAAATCCGTAATGGCCGCGGAGCCAAAATGGGGCATCACATTATCCACTTGCGCGCTCTGACCGTTCTCCGTCATCATCCAGCGTGCGCCGGCCTTGGCCGCGGCAGACCCGGGCGGCGCATACCCGGGCGTGAGATTGAAACGGTACGAGCCTTCGCCGGGATAACAGCCGCTGGGCGTGAGACAACCGCCCTGACTGCCGGCGTCGAAACAGCTCCACGGCTGACCGGTGACGTAGTTGTAGCACTTGCCGTTCGGCGTACCGTAGCTCGAGAGTATCGTCCCAAGGCCGGTCGGCGCGAGACTCGTCGTGAACGGATCGGTCGAGCTAAACATCGCGTTGTACGTTTGAAGCCGCTGCGTCATGTACGACGCTTCGACCGTGATGAGATTCTGCGTCGCCAGCTGATTGGCGTAAATCAGGCTGCCTCCGTAGCCGTGCTCGAGAACTTCATAATCGGCCGGATCCGAGCCGAAGATGAGTTGCGCGCTGTCGGGGCCGTTGATGAACCAGTTCGAGTACTCGCCGTAGGCGAGCGCGCGCAGGTACGAATGGGGATCGATGTTCTTTTGATACTGCAGCTTTTCGATCGTATAGCCGTTCCAGTTGCCGTCGCGGTCGCTCGGGTCGATCGGTCCGCCGACGGTGCGATCGGTCGGGCTGCTCGGAAAGAGGCCGACGACCACATCCTGCTGCCGCGGTGCCTGCATCAGGGAACCGCCGTAATAGAGCGAGTCGAGATAGGGCATCGGATAGCCGATACCGGTCTTCGCTCCCACTTTGGGCGTGTACCAGACGTCGTTTGCGGAACTGTAGAACTGGTCGGCGATGCCCCCGGTAACGTAGAGCAATTGAATGTCGTCACGCAGCGACGAGTCACGGTGAGGAACGCCGATGTGCAGATTGACCACGTTCTCGCGATCGAAATTGGTGCCTTGCGCGTAGCTGAAACCGGGAGAGAAGATGAATCCGTAATTTGGCGCCTTGCCCCCGGAACCGTCGAGAATATTGTAAACGTTGTTGTTGGTGGGGACGTTGAGCGGATAGAAATAGAGCGGCTCGCTAACGCCCCCAAATTGATCTCCAAAGCGATAGGTTTGATCGGTTCCGGAGAGCCCCACGTAGTACGAAAAGAGCCGGTCCGGCGTCGCGCCGCCGATTTCAACGGTGGCCTGATGGTAGAAGGCGGGACCGCCGATGCCAAGATCGGCTACGGCGTAACCGGGGAACGTGCCGGTCTTGATGACCTGGTTGATGTATCCGGCGAGTCCCGAGGAGTTCGATGTCGCGGGCGTTCCGCCGGTGTAGACTTGCACTTCTTGATTGCCCAGTGACGTAAGCGTAGCGATGGGCGCGAGATCCGATTGGCGCGTCGTCGGCAATCCGTCGAACTCGTACGCGACTTGGTCGACGTCACCGCCGCGGACGTACACGCTTTGGTACCACCCTTGTTGGTTCGACGGGATGTTGACTCCCGGCGCGCTCGCAATCGCGCCGTAGGCTTGCGTCAGCGATCCTGAGCCGTTGAGCGTCGCTGCGGCCTTCTGTCCGGTCGGGTTGACCGAGTACACGTCGCTGGTCACGCCCGATCGCACGAGCGACTGGGCGGAACGCGAAGTCGTGCGCGCGATCGTTTTGAGCGCCTTCTGAAGCATCAATGAGACCGTCGCAGATTGGTCCGCCACGATCGAGACGCCGGGCTGCGACTGCGGCTCGTACCCTGATTTGCTCGCGCTGACGGTATACGTGTCGGGCGAAAGCGAGATGAACGAAAACGCACCTGCGGAGTCGGTGACGCTCTGCGCGGTCTGCGACGGCGACGCGGCGATCACGACGACTCCCGCTATCGGCGCTTGCGTCGACACGTCGACGACGTGGCCGCGCAGCGTGCCCGTGGTGCCGGCTCTGGCCGTAAAAGGATGAGCAACAAGCGTAAGGACGGCGACGGCAACGATCCGTTTTACCAACTTGCACCTCGCAGGCGGTGTAAAGAAGAGCCGCTTTAAACTCGCCGAATAGGACTTCCTCGCCATCCATGGGAGTACGAGAAAAAACGCCGGCCTCCGTCACCGAAGCGTCGCTCGCGCAGCGTCGCCGGCAGAGCGTCGCTCGGGGCGTTGCGACCGCCCATCCGATTTGGATCGCGCGTGCGAGCGGCGCGGTGCTTTGGGACGTCGAGGGCCGCCCTTACCTCGATTTCATCGGCGGGATCGCCTCGCTCAACGCCGGCCACGGCCATCCGAAGGTCGTCGCCGCGATCGCCGAGCAGGCGGCTCTCTATACGCACACCTGTTTTCAAGTGGCGATGTACGAGCCGTACGTTCGCGTTGCCGAAGAACTCAATCGTCGCGCGCCCGGGCCTTCGCGCAAGAAGACGCTCCTGCTCTCGACCGGAGCCGAAGCGACCGAGAACGCGGTGAAGATCGCGCGGGAGTACACGCGCCGTCCCGCGATCGTCGCGTTCACGAATTCCTATCACGGTCGGACCCTGCTCGCGCTCTCTATGACCGGCAAGAACGACCCGTACAAACAGCATTTCGGACCGTTCTGCAGCGAGATCTACCACGCGCCGTTCCCGTATGAGTATCACGGAGTGACTATGCGCGACGCGCTCGACGCTCTTGACGAGCTTTTTGCGACGGTCGTGAAGCCGGACCGCGTCGCGGCAATCATCGTCGAGCCGGTCCTCGGTGAGGGCGGCTTCGTTCCGTCGCCGCCCGATTTCTTGCGCGAGTTGCGGCGAATTGCCGACGCGCACGGCTTCCTCTTGATTGCGGATGAGATCCAAACAGGATTCGGCCGTACCGGCACGTTCTTCGCGTGCGAACAATACGGCGTCGAGCCGGATCTGATTGCGGTAGCAAAATCGCTGGGCGGCGGCCTTCCGCTCGCGGCCGTCGTCGGCAAGGCCGAGATCATGGACGCCCCCGAGCCGGGCGGTTTGGGAGGGACCTTTGCCGGCAATCCGGTCGCTTGCGCCGCCGCGCTCGAGGTCTTCGAGCTCATGGACGAGGCGTTCTTGGCCCGCTCGCGCGCGATTGGCGTGCGCATTCTCGCGGCGCTGCGTACGTTGCAAAGCGAATTTCCGCAGATCCAAGACGTGCGCGGGCTCGGCGCAATGCTCGCGATCGAGCTTTCGTCGGGCGCGCCCGAGATCGTCGAGGTCGCGCGCGAGCGCGGACTCCTTCTGCTTTTGGCCGGCAAACGCAACGTCATTCGAATCCTCGTTCCGCTCGTCGTTGGCGACGCCGAGCTCGACGAAGGACTCGAGATTTTGAGGGCCAGCCTCCGAGAAGTCTTTACGAGGTGATGGAAAATTACCGGTGATCGCGACCGCAAAGTCTCCGAGTACACGCAGCGCGTCCTAGACCTCATCGAGAAAGCCGAGATTACTCCGGCGGATGCGTCGTGGATAACGCGCGAAACCGTGGAGTCGTTCCGGAATCACGTCAACCCGGGGTTCCTCGAATACCGCAAGGCAACCGACGCCGGAGGCGCCGGCGCAGTGGTTGAGTGGGCGGATGCGGGACCTAACTCGTATCGCGACGTTATGGGGCGAACGTACATCGACTGTTTGGGTGGCTTCGGCATTTTCAACGTCGGCCACCGTAATCCCAAAGTCATCAAAGCCGTGAGCGACCAGTTGCGCCGCCAGCCTCTGCACAGCCAAGACTTGCTCGATCCACTGCGGGCGATGCTCGCAAAGGCCTTGGCAATGCTTACGCCGGAGGGTCTCGAGTACAGCTTCTTCTGCAATAGCGGCACCGAAGCGGTCGAAGGCGCGCTGAAACTCGCGCGCGCCTACGACCCCACCAAACAGACGATCGTCGCGGCAACCAAAGGCTTTCACGGCAAGAGTTACGGTTCGCTTTCGGCCAGCGCCAAGGCGGAGTTCCGCCGGCCATTCGGCCCGATGCTGCCCAACATCGAGCACGTACCTTTCAACGATACGCTCGCGTTACGGGACATGCTCACGTCGTGCAGGGCGGTCGGCGAAGACGTCGGCGCCGTGCTGCTCGAGCCGATCCAAGGCGAGGGAGGCGTCAACATTCCCTACGACGAGTACCTCCCCAGCGTACGCGCGCTCTGTGACGAGTTTGGTTCGCTCCTGATTCTCGATGAAGTCCAGACTGGAATGGGACGGACCGGGAAAATGTTCTGCTGCGAGCACTACGGCGTCGCGCCCGATTTGATGTGCCTCGCGAAAGCTTTCGGCGGTGGCGTCGTTCCCGCCGGCGCGGTCATCGGCCGGCGCGAAATCTTTGCGCGGCTCTTCGATAACCCGTTCCTGCACACGTCGACGTTCGGCGGAAACCCGCTCGCGTGTGCCGCGGCGCTGGCAACGATAAACGTTCTTATCGAAGATCGTTTACCGCAACGTGCCGCGATTCTGGGAGAGCGGATGCTCGCGGGCCTTCGCAAGGCCGTTGCGAGCCACGATAATCTCGTCGACGACGTACGCGGCAAGGGACTCTTGATGGCGCTCGAATTTCGCGACCACGAGACCGGCTTCGAGCTCGCGAAGCGCATGCTCGACCGCGGCGTGCTGGTTTCGGGAACGCTCGTGAACGCGCGCGTGATTCGAGTTGAGCCGCCCTTGACGATCACGGAGGAGGAAGCCGATTACGTGTGTCAAGCTTTCGCCGACAGCCTCAACTCGATGGCGACTTTAACGCAGACAGGAGCATAAGAAGATGCAAACGGCATCGCATCCCGTTACGCACTCCGACGAAATTCTTCGCAATCTGCCACGCATCAACGGCGTGATTCCGATGTACGTCGACGGCAGCTGGAGGCTGGCGGCCGAGGGCGGGACGCGCGAGCTCTACAATCCGGCCAACGGCGGCGTGATTGCGACCGTTGCCGAAGCAACGGCGGCCGACGCCGAAGCGGCAATCGCGGCCGCGCGTCGCGCCTTCGACGATGGTTCGTGGGGCTCAATGAGCGCTGCGGATCGAGCGGCGTTGCTCTTTAAAGTGGCCGAAGCCATCGACACGCATCGCGACGAGTTCATGCGGATCGATACGCTGAACAACGGCAAGCCGCTGCGCGAAACTGAGTACGATGCGGTCGACGCCGCCAATTGCTTCCGCTACTACGCGGGTCTCGCGACCAAGCCCCACGGGCAGACGTTCGACGTTCCAGCGCCGTCGCAAACGTTCACCGTTCGCGAGCCGATCGGCGTATGCGGACAGATCGTTCCGTGGAACTATCCGCTGCTGATGGCGACCTGGAAGCTCGCACCGGCGCTTGCCGCCGGCAACGTTTGCATCTTAAAACCCTCAGAACTCACGCCGCTCTCGGCGATCCTGCTGGCGGCGATCTTCGACGAGCTCAAATTCCCGGCCGGCGTCGTCAACATCGTCCCCGGCGCGGGTGCCACGGTCGGACACGCGCTCGCGGCGAGCCCGCTCGTGGACAAGGTCGCCTTTACCGGCGGCACCAAGACCGGGCGCAGCATCATGCACGATGCGACGTCGAATCTCAAAAAGATTTCGCTCGAGCTGGGCGGCAAATCACCCAACGTCGTCTTTGCCGACGCCGACTTCGACACGGCGATCGATTACGCGCTCTTCGGCATCTTTGCCAACGCCGGCCAAGTCTGCTCCGCTGGGTCGCGGCTGATCGTGCAGAAGAGCCTGCACGACCGCTTCCTCGAGCGGTTGGTCGAACGCGCGCAAAAAATACGTGTCGGGGACGGATTCGATCCCGCAACCGAGATGGGGCCGATCGTCTCGCCCGTCCATCGCGAGCGCGTCGAAGCCTACATCAAAGCCGGCTGCGAAGAGGGCGCAAAATTACTCTGCGGTGGAACGCGGCTCGGCGGTGCGCTCGCCGACGGAAACTTCATCGCGCCCACGATCTTCGACGACACCTCGCCGCAGATGCGGATCGTCCAAGAGGAAATCTTCGGCCCGGTGCTTGTGGTGCAAACGTTCGACGACGAAGGCGAGGCCGTCAGACTCGCCAACGACACGGTTTACGGACTGGCCGGAGCCGTCTTCACCCAGGACGTCGCGAAGGCGCATCGCGTCATCCGCAAGATGCGGGCCGGGATCACGTGGATCAATACCTATCATCCCACCTACAACGAAGCGCCGTGGGGCGGATACAAGCAGTCGGGTATAGGACGCGAGCTCGGCACCTACGGTTACGACGCCTACACGGAAGTGAAGCAGATCAACGTCAATCTCGACGTCGAGCCGTCGGGCTGGTTTTCCGGGGGCTGATTCCTAGCCGCGACAAGGCGCGGTCTGCCAGAACTCTGCCGCCGGTCTGACAACGCGGGCAATAGTTCGTTTCGTTATCGGCGTACCGGATGCGCTGCACCGCCTCGCCGCATCGCAGGCACGCTTCTCCGAAGCGTCCGTGAACCGCCATGCCGTCGCGAAAGGCCGTCACTTTTTCGGGAAACGCTCGCGTCGCCTCAGAACTCAGCTTTTCAGTCCAGTCTTGCAGCACCGCACGCGTCGCCGCGAAGAGCCGTTCCCAATCGTGGGGCCGGAGCTTTTGCGTGAGCAAAATCGGCGAGAGCTGCGCTGCATGGAGGATCTCGTCGGAATAAGCGTTGCCGATGCCGTCGATAAGGTGCGGATCGGTGAGCGCGCGCTTGAGCGTGTGGTTCTCCGCAGCGAGCGCGCGCACGAACTCCTCGAGCGTGCACGTGAAGACGTCGATGCCGCCGGGATCGAGCGCATCGAGCGCTTCCTCA
>DATDIA010000238.1:0-12352 GCA_036521295.1 Candidatus Cybelea sp.
GGGTTCCGACGATCGAGACGCCTCGATTGCTGTTGCGCGATTGGCGCGATGACGACGTCGAGGCTTGGGTCCGTATGAACGCCGACGCGCGCGTTACCGAGTTTTTTTCCCGAAAATATACACGCGCGCTCTCCGAAGCGAGCGCCACCGCGATTCGCGAGCAACTGCGTCGCTACGGCTATGGCTGGTGGGCGGTTGAGGTGCGCGGCGGGCCGCCGTTCGCCGGCGTCATCGCCTTGCAAAAAGTGCCCTTTGCAGCGGCCTTCACTCCGGCGCGCGAGATCGGTTGGCGATTTTCTTTCGAAAATTGGGGCCGCGGATATGCGACCGAGGGAGCAAAGGCGGCTCTCGGCTTTGCTTTTAACGTGCTCGACTGGCACGAGGTCGTCGCTTTCACCGCAGCGCTGAATCTTCGCTCGCAACGCGTGATGGAACGCCTAGGCATGACGCACGATCCTGCCGACGACTTCGATCACCCCAACATCGAACCCGGCCACGCGCTTCGCCGCCACGTTCTTTATCGTATCCGCAAGCCCAGTCAAAGAAGTCCCTAAGCCGCGCAGCGAGGCCTCCGACTTTTCCGCGGCTTTTTGCTTCTCTACAACGCTTGCCGAGGATGTAGTACATGGGCGATGAGAAGCGTCCAGTTTTTTCGGACCAGCCATGGATGGCTGCTTCAAAACTTCGTTCTTCCGAAAAAATGGACGAGCAGGAGCGAGCAGGACGCGAGCGACGGGCGTCTTCGAGTCGCCCATGTACTACATCCTTTGCAGGTCTTTTCTTATCCGTCTGCGATTTTCGCGGCTTCGATTTCGCGAGCTAATGCGATCGCGCCATCGCCGGCTCCGGCTGCCGCGCGTTCGCCGCGCGCGTTGCGCAGACCCATCGTCAAGGCCACCGCCGAAAGCGTCAGCGGTTCCACGGCCGCAAAACGCGGGCCGAGGGCGGCCAACATTCCGGTCGACACCGGAGGCGCCAAAATGCCCGAGAGTGAGTCCAGCGACGAGCTGGTCCCCAGCACCGTCCCTTGCTCGCGGTCAGAGGCGGCATTGCTGATCAGTGCGGTGATCCCCGTGTTCGTGAGCGCCATTCCGAATCCGAAGAGAAGCATCATGATCACCAAGAGCGGAAGGACGGCATGCACGAAGGGGACGAGCGCAAAACCCGCAGCGAGACACGCGAGGCCAAGGTTCGACATCGAGCGGTCGCCAACGCGTGCCGAAATGCGTCCGACGACGACCGCGTTCATCACGACGCTGAAGACGGCGAAGCCCGAGAAGAGATAGTCGGTCTGGGCCAGCGAGAATCCGAGTTGGCGCTGTAGGTAAAGCGCAAAGACGGAGAACCAGCCGTACAACGCAAGCGAAATTGCCAGCTTTTGCCAAAGAATACGCGCGAGCCGCGGTTTGCGAAAGCTTCCCGAGATCGCTTCCAAACCGAGTCGTTCTTCGTCCTTTCGGCGGGCGCGCGACTCGGGAAGCATCGTAATGGTTAGCAGCAGGGTGACGAGTTGCAGACCTGCGGCGACGAGAAACGGCGCCGCAAAACCGAAGTGAACGTAGAGAATGCCGCCGCCGAATGGACCGAACACCATACCTGCCGCAAACATCGCGCCGATTAGTCCGAAAGCGCGCGCGCGCTCGTGCGGCGCCACGAGATCGGCAACGTATGCTTGGGTGATGCTGATGTTTCCGCCTGAAATGCCCTCGAGCACGCGTGCTATAAAGACGACCGCAATCGGCGCCACAGCCAAGGTCGCGGCGATGTTCGGCGCGAGGCCGAGCATCGCCCAGCCGATCGTCGCGCCGATCTGGCTGACGATCAGCACCATCTTGCGACCTATTCTGTCCGAGACGTTCCCCCAGAGCGGCGCCGAGACGAGCTGGCAGAACGAAAACGTGGCGACCAGCAGTCCGACGACGAGGGCCGAAGCGCCGAAATGCGTCACGAAATACGGCAGCATCGGAATCAGCATGCTGAAGCCGACGATGTCGATGAACGTGACGCCGAGAATCGGCAGGAGCCTGCGAATCATGCTCGTGCGGTCATTCGCACTTTCTACCGCGGCGACTCTACCGGCAGGACGATCCGCGAGAAACGCTCACTCTTGCGGACGACGTCGACCTTATAAGGACGGCTGAGGTCGATGCTCGTCAGCAATTTTTGAAGCGCATCGACGCTATTCAAGCGATGGCTCTCGAATGCGAGCAGAACGTCACCGGCTTGCAGGCGTGCAGTATCTGCGGGGCTTCCGGCCTCGACCGAGTCGACCATGATGGCGCGGCGATCTTCCAAGCCCAAACGCCGTGCCGCGGCCGGAGGAAGGATAATATCTTGGGCGGCGATTCCGAGATAGCCGCGTCGCACTCGCCCGTCGCGTATTAAAAGGCCGGCGATGTGTTTGGCCGTATTGATCGCGATCGCAAAGCAAAGCCCCTGACCGGGAAGGACCGCGGTGTTCACGCCGATCACGTCGCCGCCGGCAGTGACGAGTGGTCCGCCGGAGTTCCCGGGGTTGAGCGGCGCATCGGTCTGAATGATGTTGTCCATGAGGTGACCCGACTGTGAGCGCAGCGAGCGGCCGAGCGCGCTTACGACCCCGGCGGTGACGGTGTAGGCAAGCCCGAACGGGTTACCAACCGCAACGACCAGCTGCCCGGGCCGCAGCGCGGCCGAGTCGCCGAGCGAGGCATGGGCAAGGTCCGGAGCATCGACGCGCAGGACGGCAAGATCGGAGTGCGGATCGTCGCCGACGAGCGCGGCAGGCAATTCGCGGCCGTCGAGCAGCGCCACGCCGATGCGGTGACCGTCGTGAACGACGTGACTATTCGTCACCACGAATCCGTCGGGCGTGAAGACAAAGCCGCTTCCGTTTCCGCCGCGTCGCCCGCTGCGCACTTCAATGCTCACGACGGCTGGACTGACGCGTTCGGCGGCGGTCGTGACGGCTTGCGAGTATGGGTCGAGCGGGGCCGAGTTTTCGATCGAGGTGAGTGGAAGAACCATATAGATTGCTCCAAACCGTCGTTGATGCGTGGCGGGTTTCGCGGAGGGGGGCGACCCGCGCCGCCCCGAATCGCAGTTGCTCGCCCAGATGGCGGAATTGGTAGACGCGCTGGTTTCAGGTACCAGTGGTGGCAACACCGTGGGGGTTCGAGTCCCTTTCTGGGCAGCATGCGCCTGCCAAGGCGAAATTATCGATCGCGTCCGCCAGATCGGTCCAACTCCGTAGAACCCCGGGTTTACCGGGTTTAAGATGTGAGCGTGCGCCGAAAGATGCCAATGGCGGCCGCACTCGCGAGCAGCGCGGGTACGACGCCGACGGCTTGGAGCAGCGCAACCCAACGCCATGCAACGGCGAAGCCGTGGGCGCCGGCGATTGCTCCGAAGATTGCCGGCGTGAGTGCTGCCGCCAAAAGCGTCCATGCGAGTCCAACCCCCAATGCGCTTCCCGAATGTTCCTCCCCGCCTATTTCAGCCAATCCGATGACGCTCACGCCGAGCCATCCTTCGGCGGTAAATCCGAGCGCGATAGCGAGTATCGCAGCGAGCCACGCGGGGGTGGCCGGTGTAACGTCTGACATGCCGAGAGCGACGAGGGCGACGAAAACGCAGACGAGACAGAGCGGAAGCGTCCGGCTTCCCGCAAAGATCCGGTCGCTGATCCACCCCCATGCAAGGCGGCCGCCGGCCGCAGCGACCTGCGAGAGTGTAAAAAGCCCGACCGCAACAGGCAGCGCATAACCCGCCGCTCGCACGAAGGTCAGCGTCAAAAAACCCATCAGAGCGAGCTGACCACAGATCAGGATCATCGATGTGATCGTCAACAAGATGAGGCGTCCATCGCGAGCGATGTGAAGCATCTCGAGCAGCATCTCACCGATAGAGACGCGTTCGCCTTGCAATTCGCGCGGCTCGCGATAGAGCGACGACGCGATCGACGATGCGATGAGCGTGAGCGCGCCCGCACAGACGAGCGCACCTCGGTACCCCGCGTGCGTCGCAATGGCCGGCAACAGGAGCGAGCCGACGATGCCCGCCACTGGGACTCCGCACTGCCGCACGCCCATCGCGAGCCCGCGATCGGATTTCTTGAAGAAGAATATGATGGCATGACAGCCGGCGGGCGTCACTGCGGCAAACCCAATGCCGTACATCAGAAGCCACGCGATCAGCCAGGCGTAGTTTTGAATAACGGCGGCGGCGAGCAACGAACCCCCCATGACGGCGCCGCTCCAGAAGACCACGGCCCTGTCGCCGAAACGATCGGTAAGCAGTCCTGCGATTGACGTCATGACGACCGACCCGATCATCTCGACCGATAGGATGAGGCCGAGCTGCGCCTGCGTTACATGCAGCGCGGACTCGAAAAACGGCATCAGCGCCCCGGTCGCCATGACGAAGAGCGACGCACCGACCATCGCGCCGGTGAAAAGCGCGAGCACTTCGTAGGGCGACTCCGGCATCGGGTTGTGCGGGCGAAGGCGTCGCTTCTTCAATTCCATCCCCACGAGGGTTTCTTCGAGTGGCCGCGCCGAAGCTGCCGTGGTGAAAGACGGTGGGCGCAACCGATATCTCACAATTTTTCTGCTTGCAGCCTCGGGCGCGGCCATCGTGTCGTACGTCTTTCACTCCGTATACCAGAATTTGAGCGCTTCCGAGGAAGCGGTGGGATACGTCGATCCTGCGACCCAGATCGGGATCGACCTCGGCTACATCGTCATGGCCGGCGGCGCGCTGGTGCTTGCGAGCATCGCGATCTGGTGCGCGGTCGCCTACGTTCGTCTCGTTCTGCGCGGCCGCTAGTCGTGCGAGCGTTGCTGGTCGTCAATCCTCTTTCGCGGCGCGGAAAGCGGTTTGGCGCCGCGGTCTGCAGCGAACTCCAGCGTCTCGGCGTCGAAATCGTCGAGAACGAGGCGTCGAAACAAGGAATCGACGCCATTGTGGTCGCCGGTGGCGACGGCACGCTGGTCCGGCAGATTCCGCTTGCACTCGAGCTCGGTGTTCCGATCGGCCTCGTGCCGCTCGGCACTTTCAACGATCTCGCGCGCACCATCGGCATCCCGCTCGACGTTGAAGGGGCCTGCGGCGTGATCGCGAGCGGCCGTACGAGGACGATCGATGCGGCTCGCGTGAATGGATTTTATTACCTGACCGAGGCAAGTATTGGAATTTCGAGCAGGCTCGCGCGGCTGCAAAAGCCGCAGGAAAAGCAGCGATTCGGCTTGCTTGCAATCATTGCCAGCGTTCTGAGGGCGGCACGCCACGCACGGCCCTTTCGGGCAGAAATCTCGTACGACGGCAAGCGGGAACGTTTCAAAGCGGTCCAGCTAACGGTTGCGAACAGTCAGAGCTTTGGCGGGTTTATCACCGTTGAGGACGCCGCCATCGACGACGGCTGGCTCGATCTGTATGCCGTCAAGACCGAGAGCTTCTCCCAGTTCTTCGCTCTGGCCGGCGTCGTAGCGGCCGGCAAGCGGCGATCGGCTGGGGGGTTGCGGACGCTTCGGTCGACCGCGTTCGATGTCTGGACAGGCCATCCGCACCATATCAGCGCTGACGGCGAGCCCGCGGGCACGACACCAGCGCGGTTTGAAATCCTGCGAAGTGCCCTCTGCATTCTCGCGCCATAGATTTCGGAAGTCAGGAAGCTTGACAGAGTCATTCTATTAAGCTATTGTACTAGTGTACTAGTTCAATAGATGGCTGGTACAAGTAAATGAAAGGACCTTTACCATGATTCACACGACCTTCGCTTCCGAGTCCGAGACCGTCCGCGAGACGCGTACGCCCGTTCGACTCCCCGACCGCAGATCCGCCGAGCTCTTCCCTGGCTGGGGCCCGAGGTTCTAGGCGCTTCCCGATGCCTGCCGTTCTGACGGTCGATCCCCGCAGCGGGGTGCCGATCTACCTGCAAATAATCGAACAAATCAAGCGATCGGTCGCGCTTGGAATCTTGCAGGCGGGCGAGCAGCTCCCCACCGTCAAGCAGTTGGCCATCGACCTTACCGTAAATCCGAACACCGTCGCGCGCGCCTACCGTGAATTGGAGCGCGACCAAGTAATCGAAACTGCCTCCGGGCGCGGATCGTTCGTTCGCGCTAACGGCATCGCCGAGTCGCCGAAGATTGCTTCGGAGATTGGCGGCGACGCACTCGACGTGGCGCTGCGCGAAGCCAAGTCGGTCGGTCTCGAGCGCGAAGAAGTGCGCGAGCTCTTTGAAGCCGCCCTGCGACGATGGTTCGGCGACGTCTACGAAGCGAGTGAGCATGAATAGTATTACGATTTCAAATCTACGGAAGACCTACGGCCCGATTGCCGCCGTCGACGGCTTCACGATCGAGATCCCGAGCGCGAGCGTCTTCGGCCTGCTCGGACCCAACGGCGCTGGAAAGACGACCACGTTTAAGTGCATGCTGGGCTTAACGCGTCCGACGAGTGGAACGGTTCTCTACGACGGAAGACCGCTTACTCCGGCGACCCTTGCGCGAATCGCGTACGTCCCCGAGCGCAACGTCCTCTACGATTGGATGACCGTCGAAAACCATATCGAGATGAATCGGCGCGCGTTTAGCGCTTTCGATCCGGCGCGTGCCGTCGAGCTACTCGAAAGCTTTAACGTCGACAAACGCCGCCGTGTGCGCGGTCTCTCCAAAGGCATGCGGACCGCCGTCATGGTCGCGCTCGCCTTCGCTCAAAATGCCGAAGTTCTCGTCCTCGACGAGCCGACCAGCGGACTCGATCCGGTCAATCAGCGCCACGTTTTAAGCTTGATGATCAACGAAGCCGTGCGAGGAAACGCGGTGATTTTCTCCTCGCATCAGATCGGCCAGGTCGAACGCGCAGCCGAACAGATTGCGGTCATGGATCGCGGGCGTCTCGTACTGCAAGGGCTCGTCGATGATTTGAAAGGCGACCGCAAGATCGTCGAGGGGATTTTCCCCGACGTGCGCTTTACGCTCGACGGCATCACCAGCGATCCGCGCGTGGCGCGCGCCGATCGCACGGAGCGGATCGTTCGCCTGCTCGTCACCGGGGGCGCCGAGGATATCGCCTCGCGCCTTTCGGCCGCGGGCGCCACCGGCGTTCGGGTCCTCGACCTCAACCTCGAAGACATCTTTTTGTACGCCGTTTCACCCACCACGAGTACCGATATCGTCGTAAAAGAAAGCTCGTTATGAACTACGTTGAATGGCTGCGCGTTCGCAATTGCCTGCGAATCGCCGCAATTATCCTCGCCGTCCTGGTCGTCCTGGCCGTCATCCTACGAGTTTCGGTCGCGCGCTATATGTCCACTGAAGCGTGGATCGCTCACATGGCGCTGAACGCCGGTTCCAAGGAGACTCACACGGTTCTTCCGGACGGAACAAAGCGTATGATGCTGGACGATCCCGCCGATCGCACCCACGTCATCGTCGACGATCACGGATACGCCGGCAGGCACATCGTGATAACCGAACCGTCGAGCCGCGAACACGAAGAGCATTCGCACGTTAACGTGGGCAGCATTCAGGTTTCGGAATCCCGCCACGGCGACTTAACCACGACGGTCGTGGACACCAATGGGGCGGTTCCGATGATGTACTACATGGCGATCGCGGACCTCGCGGCGCTCGTCGTGGCGACGATTCTCGCGGCACCGTTGGCGCGGGAGATCGACGGGCATTTGGAGATTGCGTTAACAAAACCGATTTCGCGAGTGCGTTACGCGCTGGGCGTCATCGGCGTCGACGTCGTCGGAATCCTGGCAGCGTCGTTCCTCACCATCGTCGCGCTTTACCTCTGCCAGTTACTCTTCGAGTCGCCGCGCCTCGATTTTAGTGGAATCAATGCGCGAGCGGTCGCTATGGGCTTGGCTCTGCCGTTG
This sequence comes from Candidatus Cybelea sp., assembly GCA_036521295.1. Lineage (GTDB taxonomy): Bacteria > Vulcanimicrobiota > Vulcanimicrobiia > Vulcanimicrobiales > Vulcanimicrobiaceae > Cybelea. The sequence goes on from DATDIA010000238.1 coordinate 7,868, forward strand.
GCTTGGTATGCGATGCTCTGTGCGGCGACGACCTGGCTCAGTCGGGCCTACGGAGCCGTGCAAGGCTTCGCGTGGCCGGTGGCCATTTTCATCGGCATACTCGCGGCGATTCAGCCGAACAATACCGTCGCTCTTTTCGTGCATGACGTCGCATGGGTAATCTCGCGCCTCGACCCGCTTAGCTACGTCTCGATGGCGCAGCCCGCTTTGAACGGATCGATCTCGTATGCGGACGCGAACTTCGCGTTTCGGATGTCGATCGAAGTGTTGCTCTTTGTCGTCTATGGGGCGCTAGCCGTTTGGCAATGGCAGCGTGTGGAGGCCTGATCGTGGAAATTATCGGAAGCCATTTCACCCTCGCGCTCGGCGCTTGGCGCCTGCGCTTCGTTCTTGCAATCGAAGAGAACGACGAGAGCCCGAAAGAGAAGGTTCGCCCGCCGCATCGGCTGCGCGTCGTTCCCCAAGACGAATACGTGCGGTGAGGAAGCCCGCTTTTAGCCCATCTCTTTGTCGCCTCGGGCCTTATTTACCATAGTAAACCGCGGCCCTCGGCTTCGCGACCTGGACTAAAATCGGGCTTCCTAAAACACGAACCCCGTTCTGATCGCCGGACGGGCGAATTTGAAGCCTTCGGTGCCCACCGTGTAGAGATAAATATTCGGGATCAACGGGTCACCGCTGATGTTGAATGCAAACTGCCCGACGAGCGTCGTGAACGTGCCGCCTTCCTGCAAGGAGCGAAGCAACGACGTGCGCGACGTCGCATTACCTCGCTGCGTGGCGGCGACAATTAGCTGCGCGGCGGCGTAACCATAGGCCGACTGCGTCGTGATCTGGCTAACTTCGCGCTCGAAATCGGTAACCAGCTGCACGGCGCTGGCAACCCGATCGATCGGCGGCATCGGAGAAGCGACATATGCGCCGGCGAGCGTTGTTGCGTAGGTTGCGATCGTTTCCGAGTTATAGAAACCGTCCGCGGCACCGAAATCGCCCGTATAGCCGGCTAACCGCAATGCTGACGCAATCGGTCCGAGCTCCGCCGTCTTTCCAGCGAGAAAAACATAGCCTGGCGAGCGATCGAGCACCGTACGTGCCGCCTGCGCCGGGTCGGTTTTGTCGAGCGGAAAAAGCAAGACCTCGGCCGGGTGCCGGTCGGTTCTCGCCTGTAGCACGAAGCCGCTTGCAACTTCGTATCCATAGTCGCCGTCGAAAGCGATCGCGATCGCCGTCACGCCACGCTTGCCTTCGAGTGCCGCGTTTGCGAAGAGCCTTCCCGACGAGCTATCTTTGGCGGGCAACCGGTATACGTTGTGGTAGCCGCGTTTGGTTACGGCATCGGCCGTAACGGTCGGAACGATAACGGGGAAGCCGACGTTTGCGTAGCGCGAGAGCGCGGCCAGCGTCATCGGCGCGGTCAGGTTTCCAACTATCCCGATGACCGTAAAATCGGCGGCGGCGACGTTGGCGTTGGAAGCGGCAAGCCCCGGATCGTTGCGGTCGTCGAGTGGACGCAAGCCCCAGACGTGCGAGATGGGAGCGTTGAATCGATTCGTTTCGTCGACCGCGGCCTGAACGCCCTTGACGACTTCTTGGCCGTATTTCTGCAACGGACCCGAGAGCGTGACGTTGACCGCGATCGTGAGCTGCTGCAGATACTGCTGCGGGTTCTGGAGCGGCTGCTCGGGAATGATCTGCGCGCGCACCCGCGACGCAACGCCGCCGGCAGCCGCCGCCGTTGCGGCGGCGATGAAACGTTGGCGCTTCATACGTAACCACCGACGGTCGTGATCAAGAAAAGCACGGAAAACGTCATATTCGAGATGAAAACGCGTTCATTCACAACGAAAAGATTGGCCCCGCTGCGCAAGAGTTGCTCTTCGTACATGATGAGAAGCGCGACTGAGAGCACGCCGAGAAAGTACGTCGGCCCGGCATGGGCGAGCATCCCCGCGCCGGCTAAAAGCAGCAACATCCCGGTGTGGAGCACGAGCGGCAGCGCGCGGCCGCTCGCTTCACCGAATCGTACCGGCAGCGAGCGAATACCTTGTGCTACGTCGACCGCGAAATCCATCAGCGCGTAGATGATGTCAAAGCCCGCAACCCACAGCGTCACCGCACCGAAAAGAAAGATTGCCGGCAGCGTGATTTTTCCGGCGATGCCGATGAAGGCGCCCAGCGGCGCGAGCCCATCGACCGCACCGAGCACGAAGTGGGTCGTCCACGTAAAGCGCTTGCACAGAGGGTAGGTGAGCACGAGCACTACCGCAAGGGGCGTGAGCTCGAGGCAGAGCGGATTGAGCATCCAAGCCGCCCAGAGCAGCAATGCCAGCCCGGCGGTGCCGGCCCAGAGCATCGACGCGGGTTGGAGCGCGCCGGTCGCAAGCGCGCGTCGCGCCGTCCGCGGATTGCGCGCATCGATCTCGCGGTCCAGAAAACGATTTGCCGCCATCGCGGCGGTGCGGGCTCCCAGCACGGCCAGCGTAATCCATCCCAATGCCGCCGGTGCGGGAATGCCGCGCGCCGCGACGATCGCGCCAACGTACGCAAATGGTAAAGCGAAAAGCGTATGTTCGATGCGAATCTCGCGCAGAAAAAGAGCGAGAAACCTCACCGATCGTTCTCGCCCGTCGAGCGCATGAGTCGAGCGTAGGCTTGAGGCCCCTGTCCCGACCAGTCGTCTGAGCGAAGCGCGGTACTGATTCGATCGAGGCCGTACGTCCGCCAGCGCTCGCTGACGAGGCGGCGCGTTTCGCCGTCCATGACCATGTCCGGCGGCCACGCACGCGTGTAACCCTCCGATTCATCCTTGCGCGTGGCATCGATTCCGATCTTGGTGCCGTAGGCGATATTGTAAGAGCCGTGATCGAGGTCGTCGACGGGACCGGGCATCGTGATGACGTCGCGCTCCGGCGCCAGGTTGTTCAGGACGAACCACGCTACCGCCCGCGGATCCTGGACGTCGACGTCGGAATCGACGACCACCAACACGCGTGTCAGCATCATCATGTGTCCCAGTCCCCACAGCGCGTTCATCACTTTTTTCGCATGGCCCGGATAGGACTTGCGGATCGAGACGAGGGCGAGATTGTGAAAGCCGCCTTCTACCGGAAGGTTCATGTCCACAACTTCAGGTAGCATTGCTCGCAAGAGCGGCAAAAAGATGCGTTCCGTCGCCTTGCCTAACCAGGCGTCTTCCATCGGCGGTTTGCCCACGACGGTCGCGGCGTAAATCGGATTTCGACGGTGCGTCATGCACGTAAGATGAAACGTCGGATAGCGATCCGCGGGACTATAGACGCCGGTGTGGTCACCGAAAGGGCCTTCGATGCGAAGATCGTCGTTGTCGACGTAACCTTCGAGCACGAACTCGGCATGGGCCGGTACCATGAGATCGACCGTTTTTGCCGGCACGAGCTCCACCGCTTTGCCGCGCAACAAACCCGCGAATGCGAACTCGTCGAGAAGCGGCGGCAGCGGCGCCGTCGCCGCGTACGTGAGGGCCGGCTCGGTACCGATCGCGACGGCCACCGGAATCCTCGCACCCCACGCATCGGCGTGCGCGCGACCGTGCTTGTGGCGCTGCCAGTGCATCGCGGTTTCCGTCGCTCCCAAGATCTGCATTCTGTACATTCCGACGTTGAATCGCTGCGTCTGCGGCTCTTTGGTGATTACCAGCGGCAGCGTGATGAACGGCCCTGCATCGAGCGGCCAGGTCGTGAGCACTGGGAGCATCGTCAGATCTGGTTTGGTCGCGATGACGTCGTGCACGCTCCCTTCCCGAACGATTTTTGGAATTGCATGAGCCAACGGCGCCAGCTGCAAAGCCCCGCGGAACTTCGCGATGAGCGAGCCGCCGCGCGGCGCGATCTCCAGAAATTTGCCGATGCGCGCCGACACCTCGTCAAGGTCGGAAGCATCGAGGGCCATCGCCATCCGGCGGCGCGTGCCGAACTGATTGGTCAAAACCGGAAACTTCGAACCCTTGACGTTGGAAAAGAGCAAAGCCGGGCCGCCCGCTTTGACGACGCGATCGGTGATCTCGCTGATCTCAAGCCGCGGATCGACGCTCGTGCCGACGACGTGGAGCTCGCCGGTCTTGCGCAACGCTTGGACGAACTCTGATAGCGACGCAAAGGGCATGGCGTCCTGGTTTTACGCGTTGCGGCGGTTAGAGACCCCCGCCGATCACTCTCTGTGAGCTGGAATTGCGGCGACGAAGCGAGCCCCGCCGGAAGGCGCCTGACCGACCGTTATCCCACCGTCATGCGCGCGCACGATCCAGCGCACGATCGCGAGGCCCAGCCCCGTGCCGGTCCCATCGTGTGCTCGGCGATAGAAACGCTCGAAGATCCGTTCGCGGTCCTGCGGCGGGATGCCGTCCCCATCGTCGTCCACGACGATTTCACAGAGCCGGCCGTTGCACCGCGAAGAGATGGAAACTCTTTCGCGAGCGTGGCGGATCGCGTTGTCGAGAAGATTACGGGC
>DATDIA010000239.1:0-4342 GCA_036521295.1 Candidatus Cybelea sp.
GCTGCAAAGCCGCCAACTCGGCGATGTCTGCTGGAAACAAGCGGAGTTGATTTCGCAGAGCGAGCTCTTGCGAACGCAGCAAGTCGATTTGCGCGGCGTTGCCGGTGACCTGCGCCTTCAGCGTCCCTGCCTGGCTCACCAGCGATGAGGTCAGCGGATTGGGCTCGATATTCTGCGAGGTAACCCGCGTGGGCGGAGCCTTCGCCAGAGCCGCCTCGAGCCCGGCAATCTGCGATTCCGTCGCAACGACCTCCGGGTACTGATCGGTAAACTGGCGGCGCAGAATGGCAAGTTGGATTCGCTGCTGCGAAAGCTGCTGCTGGAGTTGGTCGTTCGTCGGGGATGCGCCGATCACCGTGGTGGCATCGATTTTCGACGGCGCAGCCGCTATCTGACCGGTGAGAGCCGAGAGCTGGCCCTGCGCCTGGACGCGCTCGTCTTCGATCACGCGTTCCTTCGATTCCACGTCGCTAATCGCCCCGAGTATCGACGTCGTTTGCGTGGCGGCGTCGGCGATCTCGTGCCGCGTTTCAAAGGTCTCCAGCGCGCGTTCGGAAGTAGAGAGTTCGCCCCGGGCCTTTTCCAAGGCAATCGAAAGCGAGCCCGCGGCTTCGGCTGCCTGGGACGCCGCGAGAACTCGCTGCCTCGAGACGAACTCGTGCGCGATGCCGTTGGCTGCGGCGGCGGAGAGGTTGGCGTCGCGCAAGCTCACCTGAATGTTGATGATGTCCGAATGCGTCACGGGCGTCACCACGAGGTTCCACTTCAGGAATTTTTTGAGGGTCATTCGTAACCCGAGCTCTTGCATGACGTGCTGCGAGATCGCCGGCTGCAGCGCCATCGCGACGTAGGTTTCGATGGCGGTGTCGCGATTCGACGATAATAGCGCGTCGACCTGAGGGTAGGTCGTGCTCTGCAGGAGCGTGTCGGGCCGCTTGATCAGTACGTGGCTTGAGACAACGTACGACCTGGGGAAGATCAGGACGGCCGCGGAGCCGACGATCAAGATGCCGAGGAACATGAAGATCGCCTGACGCCGGCGTCTCCGAAGCGATGCCATCAGTTGGGTAAGCTCGTACATTTATGGAATCGCATTCCCGGAGTGATTCACGCCCGGCGTGAGCAGCAAATAGAAGTAGTACAGGCCGAACGGCAGGTTCAACCAGGCCGCTTGATTGACTTGGCGCGCCTTCGGCACGTACACGACGTCGCCCGGCTCCAAGACCGGATCCGCCGAATCGTTGGCGTTCAGCAGCTTATTATACAGGTTGAAGTTGTAGACGCGGGGGACGCCGTCAACGACTCGATTGAGCGTAATGTGGTTGAGATCCGGATACGAATACGAGCTGACCCCGGCCTTCGCCAAGGCATCGGTGAGCCGGTCGCCTCTTTGCAGCTCGATTTGGCCGTTATGATCGACGCTGCCGAGAACCTTGATCGTCGAAGGCGTGCTTTTCTGAATGAGAACGCTGACCGTCGGACGGCGCACGTAGACCGCCAGCGCGGCGGCGATGCGTTTGCCCGCCTCGTCCGGCGTCAGGCCGGCGACGTGGATCGATCCGATGAGCGGATAGGTGATCGTGCCGTCGCCCAGCACGGTCACCGCTGCAGAGAGCGCGGCGATCGTGGCAGAGGGCTGAACTTGAAGCGGAATCTGAATCGCGGTAATCCCCGGGCCGCCGAACACCATGACCTGGAGCTGGTCTCCGGGTTGGATGCTGTACGGCGTATCCGCCTTCGCAATGGAAGGCGCGAGCGCGCACAGGGCGAGAGAGAGCGCTGCCAAGCGCCGTGCTAACATTGGAGAACCTCAATTCGAAGGCAAAGATTTTGGCAAAACGCGATGGCGAGCCAGCATAGCAAGCGCCCCTGCCCTGGTCCACTTCTGGCCCCGCGCATTTGCCTCCCGCCAACCTGACCGGGCCGCCGCCGCTATGCGAAGCCGAGAAGGCGCCTTACCTGATAGCCGGCCCAACGCCATTCCAAGCGGCGATGCTGCGTTGTTGTGATTACGACTTCCCCTCGGCGCTGCTCGATATGGTCGAGAACGGCATCCACGGGAGCGTACCACCCCGCTCGCCGGCTCAGGTCCTCGAGTATGCGCACCACTCGGCCGTCGACCTCTCCGTCTCGGACGAAGCCGTCGGCGACGTGCGCGTAGACGATACAGCAGCCGCCGCTGGATTCTAACGCGTCGAGCCTCGCAGGTGCGAGCAGTCGTACGAAGCGCTCGACGTCGGATCCGTCGCTGGCCGAAAACCAGCGAGATGCGGCGGGGCGCCGTGGATCGTGGTAGGGCATCCACGGATCCTGACGCGACGTCACCGTATCGTCGAAGTTGAAGCCGCGCACGTACCGGAGCGCCGTGGCGCACAGGTCTTCCCAGTTGTACGGCGTCCCCGCGGTCGAACCCAAAAACCGCTCGCGGCCGGAGAAGCGGCGGAACATCTCGCGTAGCAGCGGCTCGTCGAAGCGCTCCTCCCCCCAATAGATGCATTCTGGATTAACCGCATGATTTGCGTAGCTTCGCGGATAGCTTCCCACGATCTCGCGGAAACGGTCCAGCGCGTCGCCGTGAGCGGGGCGTTCGGTACCGCCGGAACGCGCGCCGTGCCAAGCGATCTCGAAGCCCGCCCGTTGAAGATCGAGCACCCACGCGCGATAAGCCGGATTCTGCAGGCTGTCACCTCGGAACGGATCGTCCGGCGGGGACTCGAGCGCCCAGACGGTCTTCGTCGTACGCAGTCCGAAGCGAACGAGCGCATCGTAGAACGGCTTGACGGCCTCGAGATATGCACGATCCGTATCGTCCATGATCGTGAAGGCAAACTTCTTGCCTTGCGGCCATTCGATCATATGCCGGTCGGAAAGACGCCGAAGATCACGTGCATGTCGAACGGCTCGAGATCGATCTCCGTCAGAAGCTTCCGCGCCACGATGTCGTAGAGCGCGACGCGCGTCGGCTTCTCCTCGCCCTTGATGAATCGTTTGACCCACCGCACGTTCTCTTTGAAACGCGTTTCGCGAAAGCGCGTGAATCCTACCCACAGATGGCGTTCGTCCAGCCTCGCTAGGCCGCGACACCAGCCCAAGTTCGCCTTGCCGGAATTGTCGATCTCGTTGAGGTTGATGACGCTCTCCGTTTTGAGCGTCTCGGCATCCACGACGACGATGGTTCCGGTCACGGTCGTAAAGTAGATCTTCCCCCCGTACACTTCGCCGTCGTGGCAATAGAACGTCGCGTCGATCCGCCGCCCAGGCTTGGTGAGCGAGACGGCGTCCTGCTGCATGCACCGCGTGACCCAGAGTTCGTCGTCGATGTAGAACGTGAAGTTCGGATGGGAGGCATGCGGTTTGGTCGTCAGTACCTTGCGATAGTCGACGTCACGAGAGAAGCGGATCCAGGGGCTTTCCCCGAGGACGCCCCACTCCCGAACGATCTCGCCTTCGAGCGTCGTCTCGAGCACCATGTCGAGGCCGGTGTTCGCAACGATCAAGTTGCCGTCTTTGCTTGGGCGTACGTGGTGAACGTCGTTGAAACACGGTAAGGAGACGCGAGCCAGTAGAGCAAAATCCGGCACGCGATAGACGAACGCTTCGGTTCTCGTGCACGTATAGAGGCGGTCTCCTTCCAGCACGCCGCCTTCAAAGGTGATGGAGGAGTCTTGCGCACTGGCCTCGGGCGGCGTGACGTAGTCCACGCACCGTTCGACCGAACCACGATGCGGATCGACGCGCACGATCAGGCCTCTTTCGAACACCACCCACTCTTCCCGAGCTTTGAAGCCGACCGGTTTTTGCTTACCACCGGTGATATAGAGGCCTGCGCTCATCGGCAGCGGGGGACGAGCGGCCGAGGGAGTTGTTTTAAAAATGCGCCGTTCTCCTACTGTTGGGTCGGTCACCTTACTGCGCGCAGCGTGAAAAATCCCCGCAGCCAGCCGAGACCGAAAGCGAAGTGCATCGTCGCAATGGCCGCCGGTTCGCGCAGCGCGACCGATAAACGCTTGGATCGCCGCATCCCATCCACTGCTCCGAGAGCGAGGACGCACGCGTACATTGCGGGTAATACCAGCCCCCACGTTATGGCCCCGAACGCGCAGAGAATCGCGGAGCACACTAGGCCGACCAGCAAGGCAGGCGGAACATAAACCCTCTTGGGCACCGAACCCGGATGCTGAACCTCCGTCCAGCGCCGATAGAAGCCGTAGAGCAGGTACTGCTTCGCGAGCCCCGCCAAGGACGACCGCACGAAATAGGTGACCTCGATGCTCGGCGAGACCAGCACCGTGTAACCGGCCGCGCGCAAGCGATAGTTAAATTCACAATCTTCGTTAACGAT
>DATDIA010000240.1:0-3626 GCA_036521295.1 Candidatus Cybelea sp.
ACTCCGCCGAGAAATAGTTCCTTTAGGAAAAGAAACCATCGCGGGTTTTCAGCGCCATAAGGGGCAATGGCTTGCGGCGGCCATTGCGTACTTTACCGTGTTTGCCATCGCGCCGTTGATCATCGTCATCGTTGAAATTGCGGGCGTTATTCTGGGGCACCACCGTAGCGTGCTGGATACACTTTACGGCTACCTGACGCAGACGGCGGGAAAATCGGCGGCCGACGGAATTCGCGCGATCGTCACGGCCACGTTCAACCAAAAGCGCGCGGGGCCGATGGCGCAAATCATCAGCTGGGTTTTCTTTGGCGTGGCGGCAATCGGGCTTTTTGGATCGCTGCAAGAGGCGCTCAACACCGTGTGGGACGTCGAGCCAAAGAAGCGCGGCCTCATGGACATGGTGCGGGAGCGAGCGCTGTCGTTCGGCGGGGTTCTCTGCATCGCTTTTCTCTTGCTCGTGGCGCTCGGGGCCAATACGATCCTTACCATTGCCGGGCACGCCCTCGCGCACGTTTTTCCGTTCTTTCCGACACTGATCAAAATTGCGGACTTCCTCTTGTCGTTTGCGCTCATCACGGCGCTTTTTGGATTGCTATTCAAATTTCTGCCCGAGTGCGACATAGCGTGGTCCGACGTTTGGCTTGGCGCCGCGGCAACGGCGTTGCTTTTCGTGGTCGGACAATTTTTGCTCGGCTGGTATCTCGGCCGAACCGGGATTTCTTCGACCTACGGCGCCTTTGGCGCCCTCGTCGTCTTCCTTGTGTGGGTGAATTACTCGGCGCAGATCATGCTCTTAGGAGCTGAATTCACGCACGTCTATGCTAGTCACTTCGGTTCCCTGGCGTCAAAAACGACGACCGAGCGAACCAGCATGCGTCGGCGCCGCAGCGCCGTAGGAGCGTCATGATGTTCAATGAAATCGAAGGCCTTCTCCAGCGTGTAACCACGGGGGAGGTCGACCAGTCGGCAGTTTCACAATCTACCAGCAGCACGTCTCATCGATGGACGGCGAGCAGGTCAAGCAAAACCTGCAAAGCGCTGCAGAAAATGCGAACCAGAATGGTGAGTCAGAAATTGCTCAACAGATTACGGCCTTGATCGCGCAACACGGTTCGAACCCTCAGGCGCTTAAAGAAGAAGCGATCTCACTCATAACCAACAATCCGCAAATACTCCAACACTTCGAATCGACGTTCGCGTCGGGTATCCTGAGTCGCATCGAGCATGCCTAAGACTTGCGGTCTTATACCCTGCGGCACGGGCTACGATTCTTCTCCCGCGGTGCCGATGCTGCGGATGAACAGAACGAGTGCGCCGAGCCCGAAGACCCATGCGATGAAGCCCTCTGCGACCGGCCCGACGTGGGCGAGCGGGAAGCCGCCCGCGTTGGGTCCGTTGGGTTCGTCGGCGTGCGTCTCGACGAAATTCACGTAGTAGGCGATGTCGTCGACGTCTTGATCGCGCAAAACGTCGGGGCCGAAGCGTGGCATAACGCCGGGACCCGCGCGAATCGCCTCGCCGATTTGAAAGACGGTAGCCGTCGCCAGATCGGGCGCGACGTTATCGGTTCCGACCGAGGCGCCGTCGCCCACCGCCCCATGACACTGCGCGCAGTTCTCGGCAAAGAGCGTTCGGCCGTGGTTGACGTTGCCCGACGTCAGCAAGGGCAGCGAGCTGTTTACGGGCCTCGGCGAGAGGCCGGCCACATAGCTGACGATCTGGTCGATCTGCGCGTACGTGAAGCGCGGTACGCGAGGAATCTCGCTGATCCCCGCGGCCGGCGCGGGCATGCGGCCCGTATCGAGCATGAAGTGAACGTAAGCCGACGATCTGCCGATGAGCGAGGGCGCGGCCACGGTTCCCTCTCCGTGAACTCCGTGACACGACGAGCAATACGTCGAATAGAGCGTCGCGCCGTCGTCGGTGGCGCGCGCTCCCAGCGGGGCCAACGCGAACAAGCCTAAAGCGGCCGCCGCCAGCTTCATGGTGCTCTTTACCCAGCCGGTTGGGGGGTACACTCCAAACACAATGGGTATCGCTCGATCGATTTCCGCCGCGCTCGCGTTGTTGCTCGGCGCCTGCACGACGGCGTCGTACGGAGGAAATGCGGTCGCCGTCGGTGCCGGCGCTACCGAAGGCGGAGATAAGAAAGCCGGTGCAAAGCTCTTTTCCGCCTACTGCGCGAGTTGCCATGGTGCGCAAGGCGCCGGCGGCGGCGTAGGTCCGTCGCTTCGCGACGAATCGCGAAGGATGAACTTCGAAACACTCGCTTCGTGGATCGAAGATCCAGAGCCCCCGATGCCCAAGCTCTATCCCGGCCAACTAAACAGGAACCAGACTCGCGACATCGCTGCCTACGTTCAGACGCTCTAGTATCAGTACGCTTTCGGCGCGTAGACGTTAAAGGTGACCGCGCGTTCGCTCGAACGGTTCGCAAACTGGTGCGGGGCACCGTTCGGAACGATCGTGCTGTCGCCGGCCCGCATCTCAAACTTCTTGCCATCGATAACGGCCTCGACCCTGCCCTCAACCACGAACAGAACCTGCTCGCTCGAAGGATGATCGTTTCCCAGCGGCCCGCTCTCCTCGCCCGATTCAAGCACCATCACGGCCGTCTGGAGGTGCCGCCCGTTTTCGAGCACCGCGAAGCCGGCTCGCGTCTCTTGAACGTTACGCATGTGCAGCTTATACCCTAAGCCGCACAGGCAGCCTGTGCGGCTTGAAGATCTTCGACGAACTTGTTCATTTCACGGTGCCTCGTCTTGTCGTCCGGCGCGCGTAGAATCGACGAGGGATGAACGGTTGCAAGGACTGGTAGCGGCAGGACGCTCGCGATGATCCGCCCACGGTTTGCCAGCAACCGAAAACCGCTGCCCAGCAGTGACTGCGCCGCAGTCGCACCCAATGCCACGATCAAGGCGGGACGCACGACCTGAATCTCCGCGTCGAGCCATGGCTTGCACGCGCGAATTTCGATCGCTCTCGGCTTGGCATGGATTCGCCGCTTACCCCGCTCGACGAATTTGAAATGCTTGACCGCGTTGGTAACGTAGACGTCGCCCGGCGAGATTCCGGCACGTTCCATCGCGTTATGGAGCAGCTTTCCAGCCGGGCCGACGAATGGATGGCCGAGACGGTCTTCGCTGTCGCCGGGCTGCTCCCCAACGAGCATCATTCTCGCGCTGACCCGACCTTCGCCGAAAACCGTTTGCGTTGCGTCTTTATAAAGATCGCAGCCGCGACACTCCGCCGCCGCGGAGCGTAAGCTGGTTAACGAAAGGCGAGCCGGCAAAAAGGCAGCAGCGGACATGAGCCATTACGGTCAGAGATCGCCGCGCACGACGATACCGTAATGGCGCTGCACGGTTCTTAGAAAGCGTTCATCATCCGCGTCGTTGCTGACCAGGATGGCCTTGGGTTCAAACGGCGGAGGATTGCCTTGTAAGAAATCCCGTGCGCGGTCTTCGAAGTTGTTTGCGCCGCGCACGAAGACGTCGGCACTAAAGCCCAACTCGCGTAAGACCGTTGCCGCGGCCGACGCTTGCGGTTCGCTCTCGAATGCCGCCGTTGGCAAGCGCCTAGACCGCAGCAGCCGTGCGGCGCAGCGCAGCGAGCATCGCGTCGTT
>DATDIA010000241.1:0-4025 GCA_036521295.1 Candidatus Cybelea sp.
CGTGGACCGTGGGTAGATTGGTTTCGATGATGCCGTTGTATCCATCGGGTCGTTGAGGCTCGGTGCAGATCGGCATCGGGCTCTGAGGCGTACCGGCAGCATACCGCACCGAGGCGATTGCGCCGCATGCGAAACCCTCGCGAATCGCCGACGGCATGGTCTCGTAATCGGCGTTTGCGACGAGCGCGCGGCGAAGCTGCGGTCGCACCGCGTCCCACAGTGCTCCGCCTCCGGCCATCCCGGAGTCGAGCACGATATGACTTACCCACGTGTCATTAATCTCGACGGTGGCCAGTGGCACGTGCGGCGACAAATCTATGGATAGGCAGTGCATGCGCGCGAGGCGCGAGGACGCGGGGAAAAGCGTGACCTGGTTTCGATCGCGATCGATGAGTGTTGGAAAGCGCGTGAAGAAATCATATCCGCATAGCGCGTTATTCCCCGTGAGATTCGACGAAATCAGTGCGGGGACGTTGTGCAACGCGTAACCGGCCACGCCGAAACGCGGGATTTCGGTCTGGCGGTCGACGTACGTTTTGCCGTCGGGAGCGACCTCGAACGAGCCGGCGCGTGCGTCGAGGCGTGCGGCTTCCGCAAGCGACGGCGATACCAGGATCGCCGAGGTGCCGGTGTCGAGTACGCAAGTGGCTCTCAGGCCGTCGACTGTTACCGGAATCGTCGCGCGCGTTTCGTTCAATCCGCTCGCGAGCGTCACGGATGCTGCGGCGAGTGCGCGATGCGTCTGCGCAGCGATCGCAACGGCGCCGAGGCCAAGGCATAGACCAAAAACGAGTGCGCGTCGCGCAGTAGCTCTCATCATCGGCTCGAGCGTAGGTTACCACAGCCGAGCGGGTTCGTCTGCGCCTCTCATCAAAGTGTAAGCGAGTGGCCGGTAACGTCGGGATTTGTGGTGCTGCTGACGGCCCTACGGGCGCTACGGGCCCCTAGTGCGCGTTACCTGCGTCGGCGGCGGCCCAGCCGGCCTCTATTTCGGTATCCTGCTCAAGCGGCGATTTCCGGAATGGCCAATCCGAATTCTCGAACGCAATCGCCCCCGCGATACCTTTGGTTGGGGTGTCGTCTTCTCCGACGCGACGCTAGAGAATTTGAAAGGCGCCGATGAGACGACGCACCGTGAGATAACGGAGGCGTTCTTCCACTGGGACGACATCGAGATCTACTTCGACGGTCATACGATCGTGTCGGGTGGTCACGGCTTTTCCGGCATCTCCCGCAAGCGTCTGCTCGAAATTCTCCAACGCCGCGCCGCCGAGCTTGACGTCGAGGTGGCCTTCCAATGTGAGGTCGACGAAGTTTGCGCTTTACGCGAGCAATCCGATTTGCTCGTCGGTGCCGACGGGATCAACAGCCGAGTTCGCACCACCTACGCAGCATCGTTCCAACCCGGTCTCGATCGGCGCCGGTGCCGGTACGTGTGGCTGGGTACGACGCTTCCCCTCGATGCCTTCACCTTTATCTTTGAAAGAACCGAGCACGGATGGTTCACCGTGCACGCCTATCGCTTCGAGGAAGAGCTCAGTACGTTTATCGTCGAGTGCCGCGAGGAGACCTGGCTTGCCCACGGCCTCGATTCGGCCGGAACCGAGCAGACGCTTGCGTTCTGCGAGGGGCTCTTCGAGCCATATTTACTCGGACATCGCTTGATGGCAAACACTACGCACCTGAGCGGGCGCGATTGGTTGAACTTCATCCGCGTGAGCAACGAGCATTGGGTTCACGAAAACGTCGTTCTGCTCGGCGACGCGGCGCACACCGCCCACTTTTCGGTCGGCTCGGGGACGAAGCTTGCGATGGAAGACGCCATCGCGCTCGCCGACGCCATCTCGACTGTCGACACATGTCCCGATGCGCTTGCGCAGTACGAGGCTTTGCGCAAAGTCGAGGTCCTCAAGCTGCAGAATGCGGCGCGAAACTCGACGGAATGGTTTGAGAACGTGGCGCGCTATTCGAGCCTTCCTCCGGAACAGTTCGCCTATAGTCTGCTGACGCGCAGCCAGCGGATCGGCCACGAGAACCTTCGTCTGCGAGATACGAGCTATGTCGACCGTATCGAAGCGTGGTTCGCCGGACGAATCGTCCCGCCGATGTTCACGCCGTTTCGTTTGCGCGATCTCGAGCTTCCCAACCGCATCGTCGTTTCGCCGATGGACATGTACAGCGCCGTCGACGGGACACCGCAAGACTTTCATCTGGTCCATTTAGGAACGCGCGCTCTCGGCGGCGCCGGTCTAATCTTCACCGAGATGACCTGCGTGACGCGGGAAGGGCGGATCTCACCCGGCTGCACCGGCATGTATCTGCCCGAGCACGAGACCGCCTGGAAACGTGTCGTTGATTTCGTTCATCAGTTTTCGCGTGCCAAGATCTGCTTGCAGCTTGGACATTCGGGTCCCAAGGGCTCGACGAAGCTCATGTGGGATGGCATGGACGAGCCGCTCGACAATGGGAACTGGCCTGTCGTCGGGCCGTCGGCTATTCCCTATGCACTCGTGAATCAGGTCCCGTTGGAGCTCACCAAGTACGAAATGGACGAGATACGCGATGCGTTCGTCCGCGCGGCGGAAAGGGGCCTTGCCGCCGGATTCGACATGCTCGAGCTGCACTGCGCTCACGGCTATCTGCTCTCATCGTTCATTACGCCGCTTCGCAATCGCCGGACCGACGAGTACGGGGGCTGCCTCGCAAACCGGCTGCGCTATCCATTGGAAGTTTTTCGAGAGATGCGCGCGATCTGGCCCGAGCAACTTCCGATGTCGGTCCGGATTTCGGCGACGGACTGGGTCGACGGCGGCATCTCGGGTGACGATTCCGTCGAAATTGCGCGCGCATTTAAGGCGGAGGGAGCGGACCTCATCGACGTTTCTACGGGCCAGACGTCGCCCGAGGCAAAGCCGGTCTATGGACGAATGTTCCAAACTCCCTATTCCGACAAAATCCGCAACGAAGTCGGTATCGCGACGATGGCGGTCGGCAACATTACCGAAACCGACCAAGTCAACGCGATTCTGGCCGGCGGCCGTGCGGATCTCGTTGCGCTGGGACGGCCGCATCTGGCCGATCCATTTTGGACGCTTCATGCGGCCGCCAAGCTCGGTTACCGCGACGCGGCGTGGCCGATACAGTATCTGCCGGGAAAAGACCAGCTCGAGCGGCTCGCTGCGCGGGCGACAACGCCGTGAGCGTCGCGGGCAGGCACGCGCTCGTGACCGGCGGATCGCGCGGAATCGGTCTGGGCATCGCGTCGCTGCTAGCTCGCGAAGGCGCGCGCGTCAGCGTCGTCAGTCGCTCCGCTCGCGCTACCGCCAGTGTCACCCTGAGTCCCTCGACTTCGCTCGGGATAAACTCCGTCGAAGGGTGCTTTGTTACCCAAGCCGACGTCACTGACGAGACGCAAGTTCACCGGGCCTTCGAGGCTTGCCGCAAAGCAAATGGCGCGATCGAGATCCTCGTCAACAACGCCGGCGTCGCCGAATCGGCGCCTGTGGCCCGCACCGATCTTGCAATGTGGGAACGCATACTGGCCACGAATTTGACCGGAACTTTTCTTTGCACGCGCGAGGCCGTGGGGGAGATGATTGCCGCCGGCTGGGGCCGCATCGTCAATATCGCGAGCACCGCGGGATTGGCCGGCGCGGCGTACATCTCGGCCTATTCCGCGAGCAAACATGGCGTGCTTGGCTTCACGCGCGCCATCGCAGCCGAGCTTGCCTCGACGGGCGTGACGGCCAACGCGATTTGCCCCGGCTACACCGATACCGAAATGATGGATCGAGCGATCGAAAACATCACATCGCGGACCGGACGAACCGAAGCGGCGACGCGCGAGCTCATGGCACGGGGCAACCCCGCCGGCCGCATCGCCACCGTCGACGAAGTCGCGCAGGCCGCGCTCGATGTCATCAACGGCACAAGCACGGGCAGCGCGGTCGTCGTTCCAGCAACGTCTTAAGCGCCATACCAGCGCAGCTCGGGCCAAATGACAGAAAGCGGTGCGACCGGATCGC
>DATDIA010000242.1:0-2449 GCA_036521295.1 Candidatus Cybelea sp.
CGTGGAAGCCCGACACCTTCTCGAACGAGTTTCTGCGGGTCGTCAAAGCCTCTGGGTTACCGAGGGTGAGCTTCCTCGGGCTTCGTCACTCGTACGCATCGATCTCGCTACGCGCAGGCACGTCCTTGAAGGTCGTTTCCGAAATGCTCGGTCACACGACGCCCGCGATCACCGCGGATCCTTATACGCACGTGCTGGGCGATTTGAAAGCCGATGCCGCTGACCGGCTCGACGCGATCTTTCAGCGCGCGGAGAAGCGCCGTGCTGTTGGTGCGGAGTCGGGCGCGTGGGCCAAATGTGGGCCAATCGAGCGACCGACTTCGAGCCCAGCAAAATAAGGCCCGATGTGGTAGCGCCAACGGGAATCGAACCGCAATTCGGGGTCCCGGCCGCTCCCGAGCATTGACGAAAACGCTTATTCTATCGGGATTCCGGCGCTTCGCCGTTCCAGCCGATTCCGACCAATACCGCGGCGATTCGACCGCTCCGTGACAGATCTGTGACAAGATCGGGGCCTTAAACCCGTTGTTGCAACTCCTTCCTATCGAGGATCAAGGCCGGCGGCCCCACGTCGTCGGCCGAGGCACTCTCCTGACTAAGCAGAGTCAGTCCTCGGCATTCACACAGTCGGCGAGCCCGGCCGGTTTCGTGCCCAACCTAAGGGCGATCGGCTTATCCAACCAGCTCCTTAGCGACGCGTCCGATTGCCTTCTTACGCTCGACTGGATCGCGCGGCACGAGTAGCGCCACAACGTCGTAGCCGACGGCGTCAGCCATTTCGCGGACGCGCCCAAGTTTTGCCGTGCTTAACCCGCCCGATAAATCGCGAGATATTGAGGCCGGCTTTCGGTTGACACGCCGCGCCAGTTCCGCGGCCGAAATATGTTGCTGCTCCATTGCGTCGATGAATTGCTGTTCCAGCCGCAACTCTTCCAGATAGCGGTCGATGCGGGCGGCCCTCTGCGGGTCCTCACGCAGGCGGTCATACATGCTGCGCTTACCTTGCGCTTGTCTCGCTCGCCGTGCCTCAGTTGCGTTCATAGTACTCACCTCGTTGCGTTCGTCGAACATAGTCGTCCATGGCCGCGATCGTTCGTCGAACTGACGCTTTTCCGATCTTGTCCAGTTTCTGTTTTTGTTTCGGGTAATAGTCGCATACGATCCAGACGTCAGCGCCGGCGTGAAAGACGGTAAAACGATGCTTGCCGGCCTTGATCGCGAGAATCTTTGGATCATCGTGCTCTTCGTTGACCCGAGACTTGGCGATGTGCTTGCCGGCGTTCGAGGTCGCCCCAGTATTTGACGGTGGCCAGAATCGCGTCTTGATCGTCCTCGTCGAGCTCGTCGAACGCATCCCTACCGAGCATCTCGTCGCCGGCGTTCCAGTACCACTCGAAGCTGCGCGTCGTGCCAACGTAGATATCGAGGTCGTCGCTGGTCCGCTTCACGCACCGCAATAATAACACTAGCGTTAACATATTACAAGCATCGGCTGGCACTCGTTTACTTCGGGGCTTTGTTCCGAGAGAAGCTTGCGCCGCGCTTGCTTGGTCTGCCTTGGGACGCGGGTTGTCCAGGATTGCTCGAGCCACCTTAGAGAAACGCGAACCGCCCATGGCAAAGGCTGCAAACGATGCTGAGGTGGCATTCCTCCGGAGCCAGCTCGCAAACCTGGACGCACAACGAGCCGCCGTCGAAGCGCGGCTTGCAGCCCTACTCGAGCCGGGATCCGAATCGGACCCGATCGTGCCGCCAACAGCCGCCGCCCGAAAGCGAATCGCGCAAGAAAAGATCGCGATCTTTCGGCGGCTCTTTGCCGGCCGCCCCGACGTCTTTGCACTGCGATGGGAGAACGCAAAAGACGGTCGCTCGGGCTACGCGCCAGCCTGTTCAAACGAATGGGCCGCTGGAGTTTGCGGAAAACCGAAAATCAAGTGCGGCGCATGCCCGAACCAAGCCTTCATTCCCGTAACCGACCAGGCAATAAAACGACACCTGCGTGCGCCTTCCGGTTCGAACGGGAGTCGTGCCGACTTTGTCATGGGCGTCTACCCGCTATTGCAGGACGACACGTGCTGGTTTCTGGCAGCCGATTTCGACGGCGAGCAGTGGGCTGAAGATGCCCTCGCCTTCATCGAAACGTGCCGTGCGCGCGACGTGCCAGCTGCGCTCGAGCGCTCGCGATCGGGTCAGGGTGGGCACGTGTGGATATTCTTTTCGCAACCGGTAGCTGCTCGAGAAGCGCGCCAACTGGGTGCCGCGCTGATGACCGCAACGATGGAGCGCCGCCCGGAGATCGGTTTCGCATCCTACGATCGCTTCTTTCCAAATCAAGACTATATGCCTGCCGGCGGATTCGGTAATCTGATCGCGTTGCCGCTCGCGCACCGTACTCGCGAGCGCGGCAATAGCGTGTTCATTGACGACGACCTCCAACCGTACGCCGATC
>DATDIA010000243.1:0-6095 GCA_036521295.1 Candidatus Cybelea sp.
TCTTCGGCGCGAAGCCAACAAGGGTCTTGATTCCGGTTAGTGCGTTTACGCGCATTCCCAGATATACGACGACAAGGTCGGGATAGGGACTGAGGTCAACGGTCCGGCGGTTGATTGGCATGCTCGAGCCTCCATCGGCGAGTTTGGGTTACTAAAAATGCATACCTCCTCACGGCGCGGCTAAAACCCTGCGCGTCTTTCCGTGCCGTCGCGTCGGCAACATTGCAAAATGCGGTCCAGAGAGGCTAATCCGGTTGCCGGAAGAGCGTTTGGAGGTGGGTAGAAGACAAGGTATGCTGACGTTTGAGGGGTTCGACCACATAGACTGCCGCGTGCGCTCTCTCGAAGCGGTCGAGTCATTCTACGATGCGCTCATGCCCCAACTCGGCCTACCGAACAAACGCCGCTCCTATGTTGACGATGCAGGCGATTGGCACGAGATTTCAGGCGAGCATCGGTATAACGCTGTCGAGTTCTACGAACCGCAGCGCCCGGGCAGCACCCCTTTTTTCATCGGATTCATCGAACGCAAGGAACACAACCCTGGCTTAACCCGCATCGCCTTCAGAGTTGGGCGCGACCGTCTATTCGACCTCGAGGCGTTGCTTCGGCAGATGGGTGCATGTAACATCGAGCGCAGCGAAGACTTCAACGCATATCCCGCCATTTTCTTTGAGGATCCGAGTGGCACAAAACTCGAGATAGTATCGCGGGCAGCTACGATTATGACAAGATAGCACGTCGAAGGCGCATCCTTATCGCCAAAATAATGATGCGAAGTATGCTCCAGTGGCAAGAATTACGATGCCGGCAACGGCCCAGCCGGCTTGGGCCAGCCACAAGGCAATGGAATGCTTGCCCATAATCGATCGGTTCCGAGCCACGAGCAACATGATGATCAAGGTGATTGGCGTGCCGATGCCGCCGACGATCGAACTTGCGAACAAGATTTTGATGGGAGAAGCGCCGAGTAACGCCGCTAACGTCGCCAACAACGTCATGGAAGCCATCGATCCATAGAAGCGCGGTGCGCGCCACCACTTCGTGTCGAGGCTCGACTGCCAGTCGAACGTTTCTTCAAGGACGTACGCGCCGGTGGCTATGAGGACCGGCACGGCGAGCAGTGCGGAACCGAGCAGGCCTAGGCCGAAGAGCAGTCGCGCGTAATGCCCTGCCAGCGGCTGTAAGACCTGGGCTGCCTGGTCGGCCGTTTCTACCGTCTGATGATGGATTCCGAGCGTTGCGGCCGTCGCGACGACGATCGCCCAGAACGACAAGCCTGCCACGACCGTGCCGAGGCTTGCGTCGGCCTGCACCAACCCAAGTCGTGAGAGCGGCGGACGCTCGCGGGCGCTCTCGATCGTCTGCCAAACGTATGCGTACGATGTCAGCGTCGTGCCGAGCAAGGCAATGGCGCCGCTCGCATAATCCTGGCTGCGTTCGAAGTGCGGAACGAACGACCCGATCAGCACCGCGTGCCAATCTGGACGCGCAACTACCGCGCAGATCGGATAGGCCAAAAATACGAGCGGAAAAACGAGCAGGACTCGCTTGATTTTCTCATAGCTTCCAAAAATGAGCATAACGAGAGATGACACTGCAACTGGCACGACCCACCACCGATAGTCGATTCCGGTGAGGACTTTCATGGCTGCCGCGCCTCCCTCGATATCCGCCATGAGCGTAACGAAAGTCACGCCGAGCACCGAAAACAACATGATGAACGGAACCGTACGCCCGTGAAGTTTTCTCGAATCTGAAGCTAGACCGTGCTTACTGACCGCGCCGACCTTTGCGGCGATGACCTGAACGACGGCAAGCATCGGAATCACGAGCAGCACTAGCCACGCTAGGCCGTAGACCGTCGTGGAACCGATTACGGCGAGCGATGCAACAGTCGTCGGATCGTTATCTGAAGCCCCAGAAATGATGCCGGGACCAAAATAGTGCCAAACGGGCTTACGCACGGGCCCTCGCCGCGCCAACATGAGCAAACCACGTTCAAGACGCCGCTGCCGGCTTCCCTAGAGAATAGGCGACATGAACCGTCTTGAACTTCTTCGCGCCGCAGCCGCGGGAGCGGTCTTCAGCGCAACCGGGGTCTCCGGCGCCCCAACGGAAGCGCTCGCCGTAGGATCCTCCGCTTATCCTCGTTTGAAGCCTCCGGAGAGTGGACCCGTCCTCGTCGCCATAGTCATGGGCGCCGATGCGGTGGTGATCGACTTTGCAGGGCCATGGGAAGTTTTTGAGGGCGCGACATTCATGGGTATGCCGATGATGAAGGGCTCACAGCCGCCGGGTATGCCCTGGCCGAAGAATCAAGGCTTCGAGCTGGTAATGGTCTCCAATAGCGTCGAGCCGTTGAAGTGCGAGGGCATGACGATTACGCCGCAGTATTCCTTCGAAACGTTTCCGCACCAGCCTAACGTTATCGTGATTCCGCAGCAAGGCGATGCGAACTCAGCGAAGCTCGCGTGGATTCGGCAGGCCAGCAATAAAGCCGACGTCGTGATGTTCGTGTGTACGGGTGCTTTTCTACTGGCCAAGACCGGCCTACTGGACGGTTTAAGCGCTACGACTCATCACGAAGCATACGACCAATTTATCCGCGAATTTCCCAGCATTCATTTAGAACCAGACGTTCGGTTTGTCGACAACGGCAAGTTTGCCAGCTCGGGCGGCTTATTTTTCGGAATCGAACTAGCTCTTCACATCGTCGCCCGGTACTATGGCGAAGATCTTGCTAGAGCCACCGCGTATTGGATGGAGTACAATCGATCCGACCGTCGGCCCCTGAGCTAAGCGAAACTTGCAAGTAGGCACCGGCTCACCACTTCTGCTTCAAGCGTGACTCTACCAACGGCGTAAGGTCGAGGCCGCCGCCGCTTGCACGATCAGCGACGACCTCAATGCCGGAGAGATGGCGCTCGCGAGCAACGCGTTTCGCCGTGCTCCCGATCTCTACGAGGATCGAGCGGTAGAGTTGCGCCCGATCGGCCTGCAATGACGCGATCTGAGCGGCAAGGTCGTGCTTTGATTGCGTATCGGTGGCGGAGAGCTCCTGGAATCGCAGCGCCACGTCGCGCGAGGCAGAGCGCATACCCGCGGCAATGCTCCGCGCATCACTCGATGGCGCATAGCTCTTGCTGAAAACCGCCATCTCCGATGCTAAGGGGAACGCGCCAACCGTCCCGGCTTCTTCATTGAAGACCCGTTGTAAAATGGCGTAGTTCGCTTGTGATTTGGTGCGTAGCTGGAGATCCATCGCCGCGGCCTCGGCCGATGCCGCGCGCTCGAGCTGCGCGCGATATGCCGCCAACTCACTCGCATCGTACCGGCGCAGCGCATCAATGCCACGCGCCTCGCTTAACTGTAGCGCTGCGAGCGAAGCTTGCAGCTGCGCGCGTCGTCCTGCG
Source organism: Candidatus Cybelea sp. (assembly GCA_036521295.1). Lineage (GTDB taxonomy): Bacteria > Vulcanimicrobiota > Vulcanimicrobiia > Vulcanimicrobiales > Vulcanimicrobiaceae > Cybelea. The sequence goes on from DATDIA010000243.1 coordinate 3,417, forward strand.
TTGGCGTGCAAGTCGTCAAGCTTCAGCCTTAGCAACAATCGCTTTCCGGCGTCCCGCCGCTCGAGCTCGTAGGCGAGGCTGGACTCCTTTTCGCGCAATTGCTGCTGCCGTGCCGTGTACGCTCGCTGCGTGCGTTCCGCGAGCGCCCCGCCGTAGGCACGCAGGTTCGCATTCGTTTCGGTAACGAGCCGGCTCGTCGAAGCGGCCTTTTTGCGATCGGCCATCTCTTGCGACCGGAGCAGGCCCGCAATGCCTTGCCGCTCGCGCGCGAGGTCCGCCGCTGAACCGCGCCCCCCGATTGCGGCGTGTGACCCCGCCGTCGCCGCATCGGCCTCGAGCGATGCCGCTGCATGTTCGGCGGAGAGTCCGGGGTCCTGCAGCCCGGAGACGTGCTGAGTGTTGCGCAGCGCGGCGATCTCGCGGTCGTACTGCGTCAAGAGGGCGTGCAGCGGGTGTGTCGCCACCAGCCGTGACAAATCGACAAATCCGGTGCTCGCCGCGCGTGCCTGCGTAGCCGGCGTCAAGGCAACGCAAAGCAGCACGACCGCAAAGTCTCGCACGGCCGCTCTCACCATAATTTCCAGAATCTCCGCACGTATGAGAACGAGACGCCATTCGAGGCGCTGATCGGGGTGAACGACGTCGCAGGGTTGACGTTAAGTACGGAGGCGGCGACCGGCTGCGTCTGCTGCTGCGCGAAGAGCGTCGGCGCATCAGAAGTGAAGGCAGTGAGACGGAGGCCCGTGCTCGGATTGGGATGAGCCTCCAGCGCAACGCTTTGCGTTCGCGGATATCCAAAGCTCTGTGTGTAGATCGCATTGACGAACTTACCGAACGCCTTCACTGCGTTGACGCCAAGCCCGGTTTGCACGTCGGCAGTGATTTGGACTTCGGAGAACCCCAGCGCGTTGCCGACCGACGAGGAGAGCGGCTCCAGCACCGTGCGCGTAAAAACGGTGTTAACCTGACCCAGTGCGAGGCTCTGCGCTGCGGAGCTCGCCGAGAAGCCGCCGCCGCCCGTCGATTGCACGCCTTGCACCGCACCGAACTGCTGCGCTCCAACCAGCAAACCCAAGATCTGCTGCTTGCTGTACGGCGGCTCGGAGCTGAACGCGAGATTCATGTTCGTGACAGGTCCGGTCACGCGCAGTTGTATTGCCGTGGCGGGATCGGGGACGAACGTGGTTGCGACGGCGTTCACGTCGGGAACCAGCCCGCCGGATGGCTCGAACGTCACTTCGCCACGCTCGATATTGAATGCGCGATAGAAACTCAGCGATCCGCTCGTCGAACGAAAACTGCCGGCAAGCGTCGGCGCAGCCAATGTCCCGCCCAGTCGTACCCCTCCGGTGGTGCCGATGTCGACGTTTGCGCTCTGCACGCGCACGTCGTTACCAGCAGTAACTTGCAAGCCGCGCAACGCGACATTCGGCATGCTCGAACCTGTCCCGCTTCCTTTGTTCATCGTTAGAAACGCGCTCAGTGGAAGGCGCGCATTGGATAGGCTGATATCGCCGCTCACCGCAGGAAGCGTCCCCGGAGTTCGCGCCATCGTCACTTCGCCGTTGAGATTACCCTGGAAATAACCCGGAAGATCGAGGCGCGCATTGGTCGCCGTGCTCTCGAACGTGAACGTCGCATCGGCCGGCCGGCGCAAATCGGCCAGCGACGCCAATGCCGAAGCCGTCACTCGGCCGGTACCGATAAAGGCATTGGATTGCAACTGCGCATGCGTTCCGCCGAGCGTCAGCGTGGCAGCGATGCCCGTGATCGGCGATTTCTCCATCGGTCCGTTGAACGTCCCGCCCGCGAGGGTCAACGTGCCGTTGAGATTCGGCGCCGCGATCGTTCCGGCGGCATTCACGCCCCCATCCACCCGCCCGGTGAGCTGCGTTCCCTTCGGAAGCAGAGCGGCGAAGTTGGAAAGTTCGACATCGTCCGCGGTCACCGCGCCGGAGATCGGTCCCGCGCCGGCCACGACGCCCCTGTCGGTCAACGCAATCGGCATCGCCGCCGACACAAGCGCCTTGCCCCGTTCCAGATCGACCTCGCCGTTTCGAACCGCCAGCGTGTGGTTATCGGCGTCGAGTTCCGCGGTCACACGGGGAATTGTGAGATTTCCATAGCGAAGCGTCTGCAGCGCGATGGTGTCGCGCAAGCTCGGCGCGGCGCGGGTGCCGCCGACGCGCAACGTCGAACTGAGGCTGCCGTTGACGCCGAAATCCTTTCCGGTCGCGCGCGTGAGAAAATCGCCGACGTTGGCGCTCGTGCTCGTTACGACAAGCGCAAGCGGAGCGCTTCCGCGCAATCCAAAGGCGCCCGACACTACGGTGCTCATCGACGGAACATCCAACACCGCCGACTCGATCGTTCCGCGCCCGTGCAGGGCGGAGGCGCTTATTTCAAAGCGCTCGATCGGCATGCGCCCAGCGGTCCCTCCAAAGATTGCCGCATGGGCCCGCATCGCAAGATCCGGATACGTCCCCGCGAGCGTTGTCGAGGCGTCGAGCCGTCCGGTGATCGGAACGGTGTAACCCAGCATCGGCAACCACGTGGCAAGGTCGAGCCGACGAGCGCTCGCGTTCAAATCGACGCTTCGCGACGACGGTGCGATGCTGCCGTTGACCACCACTTCACCGGCGGGGCCGCCGAAGCTCATGGCCGTCGCCACCGAATCCC
>DATDIA010000244.1:0-4453 GCA_036521295.1 Candidatus Cybelea sp.
GCGGTCACGGCGAGATAGAGGGCCAGCACGGCCCACGACCCTCGGCGCGCCAAGCGCATCGCTCTGGCTCCCAGCTCGCCCTCTATGCGCGTTGCAGCAAAGGCGCCGCCGTGCACTCCTAGCGTGAGCACCGCAAAGAGGCCGACGAGCAGAGCGTACGGATTGAGCAAAAACGCAAAGGTGCCTTGGAAATAGCCCTCCGAGTTGAGCGGTACCCCGCGCAAAAGATTTCCCAGTGCCAGGCCCAAAATGAAGATCAAAAGTCCGCTCGACAACGAAAACGAGGCATCCCAAAATTGATGCCAAAGCTCCGAAGAAAAGTGCTCGCGCAGCTCCAACGCAATACCACGGAACATGAGAAGCCAAAGTACTATGATAAAGGGCAAATAAAAACCGGAGAACGATGACGCGTACGCCGCTGGAAAGAGCGCAAAGAGCGCCGCGCCGGCGGCGATGAGCCAGACTTCGTTGCCGTTCCAAAAGGGTCCGATGCTCGCCATCACCGTTGCGCGCTCGCGGTCCCCGCGAGCGATCAGGAGAGCAATCGACGCAACGCCCAAATCGTAGCCGTCAAGCACGACGTACATCGTCAATAGAAACACGATCGCGATAAACGCCGCTACGCTCATGGCGCCGAAGGCCCCAGCCCGATCTCGCGCAGGACCAGATATAAGAACAGCACGCCGAGCAAGAAATACATTCCGGCAAAGCCGAGCAGCGTGAAAATCGTCTCACCGCTGGCGACCGTTGGCGAACCTCCTTGAGCGGTTCGCATGAGACCGTAGATGATCCACGGCTGCCGGCCCACTTCGGTAACGGTCCAGCCGGCTTCGTTGGCGATGTACGGGAAGGGCATCAAAAGCATCAGGATCCACAGCATCCATCGTGCCTCGAAAAGGCGCCCGAGTGCCAGTAAGAAAACCGCGAGCGCAAGTGACCCCACGAAGATCGTGCCGAGGCCGACCATCACGTGATAGGCGTAATAGGTTAACTCGACCGGCGGCCAAAGACCGCGTCCGTAAGAATTTAGTCCCCGAACGTTGGTATGAAAGTTTCCATACGCGAGAAAGCTCAAAAAGTCGGGCGCGACTATCGGATCGATGAGATGGCCGGTTGCCGTATCGGGCATGCCGATGATCGCCAGCGGGGCGCCTCGTAACGTTGCGAAGAGGCCTTCCATTGCGGCAAGCTTGACTGGTTGATAGGTGGTCACATCGCTGCTGTTGCGATCCCCTGTCGGAAAGACGGCGACCAACGCGAAGACCAGGCCGACGATTGTGCCCGCGCGAACGAATCGCCGGCCGATCGCCTCTTCGCGGTGCGAAAGCAAATAGTACGCACCGAGGCCGGCCACGATGAATCCCCCCGCCAGCAACGCGCCCGTGAGCACGTGTGCGATCTGCCATCGCAAGAATGGTGACGAGAGCACCGCCCAGATGTTCTCGAGTCGGATCGTTCCGTCCGCACCGACAGCGTAGCCGACCGGATGCTGCATCCAGGCATCGGTTGCAACGATAAAATATCCGGAAAGCCATGATCCGGCGCAGACCGCGACCGCCGCCCAGCCGGTAAAAATGGACGGTATGCGCCTGCGATCGTAGAGCAGCGCACCCAGGAAGATCGACTCGAGGAAGAACGCGAACATGCTTTCCATCGAGAGCGGTTGACCGACCACGGCACCACTGCGCCGCGAGAACACGGCCCAGTTCGTGCCGAACTGAAATTCCATCGGAATGCCCGTGACGACGCCGGCGGCGAAATTGATCGCAAAAATTTTCGTCAAAAAGCGCGCGATCCGTCCCGACTCTTCATCGAGGTTGCGCGCAGCCTTCCAGGTGTACGCCGCCACGAACGGCGCCAGCCCCATCGTTCCGATTGGAAAGATGTAGTGGAACATGACCGTAAAAGCAAACTGCAGTCGGTCTGCGAGTACGGGATCCATCTTGGCAGCTTTCGCCCTAGCTGCCGAGAAGCTTTCGCGCTTGCGGGCTGTCCTGATACTCGATCGTGAGGATTTCCTTGAGCTGGCGCGCGACCTGGCGCGACTGTGCGTCGGTCATTCGCTCGAGCGTGGTGTAGCACCAATAGATCAGCATCGGCAGGTCACGATCGCGCGGATAGACCTTCTGCATTGCAACGATTGCTTTCGCGACGTCGAGTGCCGGGTCGCTTTCCCGGTTTCCATAGGCGTAATCGAGCATGAAGTTGATATGCTTGAGGCGGTTTTCGATCTCAAGAATCGACATGCCCATCGGACCGAAGTACTCGTCGGCCGGCGCGAGCGTGGTGAGGTAGACGTCGTGCGGCAGCGCCTGGACCGTCGCAATCACGCGGATGGGATCGACGGCTTTTAGACGCGCAAGAAACTTCTGGGCGTTCGCGACGTCCGAATCGGTATATCCGCGATCGGTTGAGGCGCCGTTGGCTGCGTTCACTAACTCATTGCCCCAGTTTGTCGGCAGGTGGGCGACCGGAAAGTTGCGAGCGGCGGCGCGAGCGAGCGCGAGCGAACGCCACGAGGGATCGCGCGTGAGGAGCCAGGCGCGCCAATCGGCCTCCACTTGTATGAGCAAGGCATCGAAGTCGCCGGGATAGGCGCGCACGTTCGCTGCGGCATCCGCGTCGGCAAGCTTCGCCAGCTCCGCGGGGTCGTCTTCAGAGTTGACGCGCTGCAGCAATGCCTGCGCTTGACCGATGAGCTGAGGATCCTCGGAGTGCTTCATGACCCAATCGGCAGCCTCGCGGACCCACCAGACCGCGCCGTCGTGATTCGTGAGCGGGTTGTAGTGCTGACCGGTACCGATGCTAACGGTCAGCGTCGCAAGCTCGCCGTATGCGGGATCGTCGGGGTACTGCAGTGAGTACGCTCGACCCGCGTTGAATATTGTCGAGAGATAGATCTCTTCCGAGCGAAAATCCCAACCCGCCGCTGCTCCTTTTGCGTAGGCATCCTTCATCTGCGCATAGAGCACCGCAGGATCGACTTCGAGCGTTGCGCGCGCGGCTCGCGGTAGGGCGATCGTCAAAACGAGTGCCACGATCAGTATGGCCGCTCTACAGAACGCTCGAGTCATCCAGCACCAGATGTAGGTTATTCGTGAGCAGCGCGTTCTTGAGCTCGCGCGCGATGCGGCGTCCCGTGGACATGGGCTCGGAGTAGTTGAGGTACGAGTACGGCGACCCGTCGATGAACAGATTGGTACCGGCGACGATCCGCGCCGAGACCTCCATTATGAAAAAATGCATGTCGGGCGTAATGATCGTTTCGATGCAGAAGGCGCCGAAGAGGCCCTTGGGGCCGCAGATCTCCTTGCTTACCCTGACCAGTTCGTCGCCCATACGCAATGCTTCCGCAAGCATCGATTCGCGCAGAGAAACCGGCTGGTTGCCGACCACGACATATGAAGGGCTTACGTCCATCCCCTCTTGCGCGGCCGCCGGGATGCGCCCCAGTGAATCGACGTTGGTTTCGTAACGGCGGTCCATCGACATGATCTCGAGCTTGCGCTGAAGCGGCGAGTAAAAATAGTGAATGTAGAGCGGAACGCCGATAATGTATTCTTGGATGGTATAGGCTTCCTTGAGATGGGCGGCGCGAGCCTCGAAGTCCTGTGCGTCCCTAATGAACATGTAACCCTTGCCGCCCGCCGCCCCGTAGAGCTTGACGATGACCGGCCGGTCGATTTCGGCGCTGCTGCGAAACTGTCGGGGCAGCGTCAGCCCCGCACGCGAAAGCCACTGGCGCTGGAGCTCGCGGCTCGCCTCCCAGTCGAGAACCGCCTTGTTTCCGAAATAGGGGATCGTCATCTTCTTGTGCTCGTCGAGCGAGAGATAGGCAACGAACGAGCCGTGCGGGACGATGATCACCTTCCGCTTCTCGAGTTCTTCGATCTGCGTCATGAACTCGGAGTAGCGCTCGAGTGCGATCACTTCGTCGATGAAGGAGAACGATTTATAGAGCCGTTCGGTATCGCGGTTCGAAATCGCGAGCGTGCGGAAGCCCTCGTCGTGCGCGCCCTTGAGAATCTGAAGCGCGGAGTGAGAGCCGAGCGTTGCGATCGTATACGGGCGGTCCATCAGAGGTTTCCTAGTACTCGGTGCCGCTGGGAATGTCCCGGTATCATGCGTGCTCCCGCGTAACGGCGCGATCGATCGCCGGATTGCACAAAAGTCGCTCGATTGCGGCGTCGAGGACGCTCCGAGCAACCGGAGCGCCCTTCGCATCGAAGAGCCGCCAACTCACGCTCGATGACTCGCCCCCTTTGCCGCTGCGCTGGTCCTTGAACTCCGCGGCTTCGCGGCTTCGCTCGGGATGAGATAGCGGCACGATCCAGACTTCACCGTCGCGGGGAGTGCATTCGTCGAGGACCGTGAGCCGGTGTTTATTCGGATTGAAGATGGTTTCGTCGGCCTTAACCCGTGCGGCGAGCGCCTCGACGTTGCCGCATTCGTA
>DATDIA010000245.1:0-7075 GCA_036521295.1 Candidatus Cybelea sp.
GATTTTGAGATCGTCGTCATCGACGACGGTAGCATGGACGGCACGGACGCCGCTGCAAGCAGCGCCCTGCGGGCTTGGCCGGATCACGTTCGCGTCGTCCGCTGCGAGCGCAACGAGGGAAAGGGTAACGCCCTGATTTGCGGCGCGTCGTACTCAAAGGGCGCCCACGTCGCCTTTCTCGACGCGGACATGGACCTGCACCCGGAGCAGCTGGCAAGTTTCTTTGCGATCATGAATGCTCGCAACGCCGATGTGGTCATCGGCTCGAAATTCCATCCCGAATCGAAGGTCGATTATCCCTTGCCGCGACGAGTCTACAGTTTCTTCTACTACATGCTCGTGCGTGCGCTTTTTGGATTACCCGTGCGCGATACGCAGACCGGCATTAAGCTCTTCAAGCGAACGGTTCTCGAACACGTCCTCCCGCGCATCCTCGTAAAACGATTTGCCTTCGATTTGGAGTTGCTCGCAAACGCTCATCACTTCGGTTACCGAATTGTCGAAGCTCCAGTGACGCTGAATTTCAGGCGAGTCTGCAGCCGGCTCCGATTGTCCGCCGTTTGGAGCGTCTTTCTCGACACGCTGGCGATTTTCTATCGGATGCGGATCCTCCACTACTACGACCGCTCGCAGCGCACTGCGATCGACCACGACCGCGCCGCCGGATCGCACGAAATCGTCGTCCCCGTCACCATCGGAGATTAGCCTGACGTGGGCTCAAATACCGCGCTGGTGCTGCTGCTACCAGGGCTCGGCGATGCCCTGGCCGCGAGTCCGATTCTCCGAGGCCTTAGCCGCGCCGACTGGACGTTCGACGTGATGACGTGGCAGGAACCCGTCAGCGAGTACGCGCGCGGCCTGGGCGTCGTTCGAAACGTGGTGGAATTACCGTTGCGGCCCAACGCGACAGATCTGCTGCATGCGATTTTCAAACTGCGCTCGTGTCGCTACGACGTATCCATTCTGCCGTTCCCGGCGACGCGCTGGCAGTATACGATCGTGGCTCGCGCAGCCGGAGCAAAGAAGCTGTGGATGCACGAGTATGGAGGCGCATCGAGCGCCATCGCGCGGACCGCTCGCAACGCGCGCGTGCCGCTGCGCGGCGGTCATCGATTAGCTGAGAACCTTCGCCTCGCGCGCGCGCTTGGTTTTCAAAGCCGAGACGACGACCTCACCTACTGGCTCCCGCAGTCGTGGCGCGCACAACGGCTCCCCGGCACGCTCGGCATCCACCCCGGCTCCATGGCTTACAAAGGAAACGAGTCAAAACGCTGGCCCTACGATCGATTCGTCGCGCTAGCGCGCTTGCAAGCGGCGGAGGGAAGAAGAGTCCGGTTTTTTTTGGGACCGCACGAAACGAATGAAGCGCGCCTTGCCGAACGAGACCTCGGCGGCGCCGGCGGGATCAGCATCGTTTGCCAACCGCTTGCGGAAGCGGCGCGCGAGCTCGCGCAATGCGAGGTCTTCGTCGGCAACGATGCGGGCTTTACTCATCTCGCCGCCGGCCTCGGCGTTAAAACGCTCGCGCTCTACGGTATGACCAGCGAAGTCCGAGGAGCACCAATCGGACCGGCCGTCGCGTTTCGCCCGTCGCTCTGTCCGGCCTGTCACGACGAAGGGTCGCGCGATTTCGAGTGCGTGCGCCGGATCGGGTATCGATGCATCCTGCGCGACGTCGAGTTCGATGCGGTACGCAAATGGATCGACGATCTGTTTGAGATGCCTTTGGTCGAACAGCGCCTCGCCTTGGAAGGTCCATTCAGGCTGTACGGAAAGGCTTACTCGTGAAAGAGCAGACCGCCGAAGGCGGCGCGCTCGACTGGGCATTTCCGGCTGGATTGCACAAAGCGCTGCTGCCGGCGCTCTTCGTCGCCCTTGCTTTGCTCGTAACGACCGGTTACGGCAGCGGCGTTCAGCTCAACGACGGTCTGCCGTCGCTCCATATCAATCCGTTACAGTTCCTGGGCCAATTGCTGCATGCGTGGAATCCGGCGCTTGCCTTAGGTTTCCATACGGGCTTCTGGATACCGTACCAAACGCCGTACTCGTGGACGTACGGGCTCGCACAAATCTTACACGTTCCGCAGGATTTTGCTCAGCACGCCGCGGTCTTCTTCGTCTATCTCGGCTGTCTCTGGTCGATGTACTACTGCTTACGCAGCGTGGCGCCATGGCTGGATGAAATTGCGAGAATCGCCGGCTCGTGTGCCTACCTGTTTAACATGTACGTCGCGCTGAACTCGCAGGCCCAGATCGTGTGGCTGCTCACATACGCGACGCTGCCGGCCATGGTGGGCGTTACGGCGCGCGCGATGCGCGGCGAGATATACCTCTGGCGGGCGGCGCTCGCCATAGCGTTACTGGTTTTCGTCGGAGGCGGCGTCAATCCACCGCTGGTCGCCATCAACGTCGTCGTCCTCGCGATCTTCGTCGCGGTAACGATCGCTTTGGACCCAAAGCCCGAAATCATGGGACGCCGCACCTTGCCCGTGATCGTCGCGGCGTCAATTGCCGCAATCGCGATCAACCTCTATTGGGTGGTCCCCTTCGTTGATTACTTTCGCGGCGTCTGGCTCAATGGAGTGCTGAGCGAAGCGCCCTCAATGCACAACGCGGCAACCTCATTTGCCAACGTCCTTCGCGGACTCGGACATTGGGCGACGTTCGTCTCGTTCGCCGGGCACGCATACTTCCCGTGGGCCGCCGCTTATGCGTCCGGATTGTTCGGCGCGCTGCTCTGGTTCGTTCCGATCGTTGCGCTGGGAGGCATCGCGTTCCGGCGCAACCAGCGCCCGATAGCACTCTTCTTTCTGATGGTAATGATCGTTTCCGTTCCGATCGTCGTCGGCTATTATCATGATGCGCTTGGCGACGCGGTGACGACGCCCATCTACGATCAATTTTACCGCAACTTCCCCGGATTCCAGATGTTCCGCTTCTCATATAAGTGGGTCGCGGGCGTCGAGTTTGCAATGAGCGGCCTCTACGCGCTTGGCGTCTACGCCATGGTTGCTGCGCTGTGCGACCAGGTCGGGAAGTTGGGCACGTTGGAGCGCAGGAATTGGGGCTGGACGGTTTCCGCCGCAAGGGCGCTCTCTGTCGCGCTTCCGATCTTCATCTTCATTCCGGTGCTCGTTAACAAGATGAACTATCCCGCGGCGCCGATCCCCGCATGGGAGTACCGCGAGGGCGCGCTCGTCGGCGGCGATCAGGGCCAGCGCGTGGCGCTCTTCCCGACCCAATATTTGGAGCAATTCGATTGGGGCAACCCGCAGTTCTATGTCGAGAACTCCTTAGTCGATCGTCCGATGATTTACGGATTGCTCGGAAGCGAGCCGTCGGAAGGAACGGACATGTGGGTCCGCCGGGCTTACCGAGCGACTCGCGAAGGACTGCCGTTCGCCGCCGATATGTTTCGAGTGATGGGCGTCGATACGATCCTCGAGCGCGATGACTTCATCCCCGCGATCGATTTCAGCTCGCCGGAAGAGTCGCGCTTCAACAGCACGACACTTACGCACGACCTGCTTCACCGCGTGATCGGCGCGGCTCCTTTGCGCGTGGACGGGCCGCTGCGCGTCTACCATCTCAGCGGCGCTCTGCCGCTTTTTTACGGCGTAACGCACCCGGTTATGAGCACCTTGCCGACGTTCTCCGACGCCTATCTCGGCGACATCGATGCAATGGCGAAAAAAAGGACGCAGTTCAATCCGCCAAACCGCTCGGCTGACGAGTTCACGAGTGCTATGCAATCGCTCTCTCCAATTCTTCCCGGCTCTCCAGACCAGGTTCGGGACTTGGCAATAAACCAGGGTCTCTCCCACGGGATCTTGGTTCGGCCGCCGTCGGCCGATCCGGCGCTGTCGACGCGCTTCAACGCTCCGAAGGCCGGAATCTATGCGGTTTTTGCTCGCGAACAATCGCTGCTCTTCAATCGAACGGCTCCCCAGACGCTCGAGGTCGACGATAGACCCCTTTCGCCACAACGGTCGGGTGGTGCGTGGACGGAGTACGGCGTGGTCGCGCTCACGCCCGGAACCCACTGGGTTTCGGACGGCAACGTCGATCCCGATCTCGTCGTCGCGTTCGTGCATGTCGACGACCTACGCGCGTGGGAGGATAGAATCGCCGCGCTGGCGCGCGCGCTACCGCGAAACCTGGCAACGGCGAAATTAGTCTACGCCGCGAAAACGAGTCTTACGCTGCGCTCCTCCGGGATGTATCGCATGCGCGCCACCAGCGTCGGGCCGTTTGGTCCCGACGGTTTGCTCGGTACTCGCGTCCTCCGCAACGGCTCACGCGACGGCGCATTTCCGGCAAATTTTTCGCGGACTCTCCCCTACGTTTTCGCCAACGGCGTCGTCAGCACGGCGCCTATCATGATGCCGCCGCAATGGTACCGTGAAGATCCGACAGTTTACCAATGGCAGCGCGGGGACCCAATCTCGTGGTTTCTCTTTGCGCGTGACTCGCTAATACACGTCTTTGTACCCGGCAAGAGCGCCGTCCGAGCGGTCGTTTCGATGCGGGTCAGCCGTTTGCAAGTCTCCGATGTTCTCAACGTCACGGTCGCGGGCGAAAAAACGCGCGCCGTCGCAATCGAGGGTCCCTCCGCGTACGATCAGCAGTATGATACTCTCGATCACCTCGACGGTCCGGCTCCGGTTCCGGTACGTTTCGCGCTCAGCTTGCGTCCCGGCTGGAACGATGTTGCTTTCCGTTTTCATTTGATCGGCGGCGAGGGTGACGAACTTGCTCCAGAGGTGATCTCGGCGGCCGTCGCCCCGGATCTCACTTTTACTCGAATCGGCGGTGGACGATCCTCGCTTCGGCCGTTAACCGACCGATCGTTCGCGGTGCTGCCGCTCGCAAAACCTTCCCGAGCCGTGCTGGAATCCGACCCCGACCTCGTTGGGAACGTTACCCACACCGGAGATGAGGGCGTGTCGCTTGCCGTCGCGTTCATTGAACGCGGAAGCGTGATCTACCGGCTCTTTCCCATCGCCGGTGACGGTCCGTTTGACATTACCTTCATGCACGCGTTCCCGAACGGCTGGAGCGATGCGTCGCAACGGATCGCCGGGCTTTGGCTCGTCGCTCGCGGCAGCCATCCGAAGCTCAACGGACTCGCGTACGATGCGCACGCGCTCCCCGCTCGATCGTTGTCACGGCCTAGGGCGCTCTCCGTGCTTCCGATTCTCGTCGACCACAAGCCGATTGGCGCTGCGCCGATCTTTCTCGGGCGCGGGCGTCATCTCGTCGCGAGTGCCTATCGCCAATTGAAAATCGCCTTGTTGACGCTCGAACCGGCGAGCCTTCCGCGGACCCGGAATTTTGGGCTCCGCTGGCAGCGCTGGTCACCGACGACGATCGACGTAACGGCAGAGAGAACGTCAAGCCCGTTTCTACTCGTTTTCGGTGAGTCGTACCATCCTGAGTGGAGAGCAACGCTGGCCGGAGTAGTCCTTCCGCACGTGATCGTCAATGGCGTGGCGAACGGCTGGATCGTGCCGAGCCTCCCGAGCGGCGGAAAAATTCGTTTAACGTTTGCAGGCCAGCAGTACTATGCGATCGCCGCCGCAATTTCGGCGATCGCGATGCTCGTGATGATCGTGCTCGCCTCGGCGCCGAAGCTATGGGCCATTCGCCCATCAGACCGTTGAACGCGGCCCTGGCGTGGGCGCTGCGCGGCGCCCTTCGAGTTGCCGTTGGCAGCTGCATTGTCGCGCTGGTCTTGGCGATGACGTCGTCCGGAGAGACCGCCGAGCGCTTTGCGACGGCGGCCTATCTCACCGTAATCTTCGCGGGCGCCGGTCTCGTCATACAACGCTTCCTTCCGGCGGTCGCCTCGGAGCCTGAATCGAGTTCCGCGGCAACTTTTCCGTCGTTCTTTGGTTACTCGATCGGCATCGTGATCTTCTTGACGGTCGTGGCGGCGGCCGTTTCGCAACCGGGCGTCGAGATCCTCGCGTTCATCGCCTGCGTGGCCTCGATTACCGTGGCCATGCTCGTGCGCGCGGGAACGATCGCCGCGCCGACGATTGTCGCATGCGCTTCCTTCGCCGCCGCCGCGGCACTGATTGCGGCGAGCGTAGGGCAGCCCTTTGACGGACCATTTGCGATTACTGCATACGTTGCCGCCGTCTGCGCAACATTCGCGGTGCTCGTGGAGTGCTGGCGATTGCGCGCATAATACCAAAGCTTTTCGCGCTTAAGTCGCTCGCCGCGGTCGCGGCGGCGATGGTCTTTGCGGCCTTCGTTACCGGGAAAGGCATTCCGACGCTTCGTCACGACTGGGCTTGGCCGATCGATCGGGCTGCGGTTGCGTCGTTCGTGCACGAGTCGATCGACGGCTGGGTCTCGATCGGGATGGGACAGCCCAACCCTCATCCCACGACCTATTTGATCGCGCCACCGATTGGAGCCGTTATGTGGCTCTTCGGCCCGCTCGCCGCTTTGGTGCTGCTGGCTGCAATCATCGGATACGTCTGCATGCGCTCCGTTGCGGCAGCCTCGTCGCACTGGAACAACGGCGGCCCTGCTGCCCTTGGAATCGGGCTCTTCGCTCTGTTCAATCCGTGGGTCTACAATGAAGTGGTCGCCGGCCATCTCGTGATGTTGCTCGCATACGGTGGTCTCATCGGCTTACTGACCGAGATGATGCGCGGTCGCAGCGCTTCGCAGGTACGGCTCGCATTATGGATCGCGCTGATCGAAGCACAGCTGCAGTTCTTCATTCTGGCGATGGCGGCGCTTATCGCCTTTGCGTTCGCAACGCGAAAATGGATGCCGCTCGTGTTGGGCGCCGTCTTCGCCATGCCGTCGCTCATTGGACTCTTCGCAGAGCGCGGCGCGCTGCTGCGTATACCGTACGAAGTCGAGTGGCAGACGAATCAATCGGTCGCGCCGCTTGCGCTGCTGAGTCTGGGCGGGTACTTTCCAGGTTATGCCGACCGGCTTGGCATCGCCGCAGCCGTTTCGGTTTGGATCGTGCTCGCGCTCGGCATCGCGGGCGTGCTCGTCGCACGCCGGCTGCGCGCGGCGAGCTGGGCTGTGGCTGCAATCGTCATCGTCT
>DATDIA010000246.1:0-3034 GCA_036521295.1 Candidatus Cybelea sp.
GAGCCTTTGCCGCGATCTCGCGTTTGAAGCAAACCAGCTACGCTGGGCTGATGCCTGGGGTGGCGCATGTCTGGGCGAGGCGACTGAGCCGAAGAGGCTCGCTTTAATATGCCACCCTCTTGGCGCGTGGTCGCGATCCCCGCGACTGAAATCCTAAACCATGGTGCGCAAAAAACCGACGAGCTAAAATTTTCGCGGAAAGTGGTCGCCCCACGAAGCGCCGCAACGCCGGCAACGCGCTCCGGCGTAGCCCCAAAGGAACGGACATTCCCCGGGCCGCGCCGGCATAAAGCGCCCCGTTGATGAGAGCCGCTGCGCGGCGAGTACGACGTCGGATGCTGCAGTAAGCACGGACTCTGCTCCTACAACATTTTGAAAACGCCCCCGGAATGAACCGACGGAACCTACGGAATCCGTTTTATCAGTTCCGTCGGCGGATTTCGTGCAGGGCCCGCCATTTTTAGTGGACCAGCGCGGAGTGAATGTCTTCACGGCAACCCCTCGTCGAACCCCGGATTGATGGCGATTGTGGGCGATGGCAGCCTGCCCGTTTCGCCCACACGCCGATCAAGCCGGAGCCACGCCGCGGACTCAAGAGCGGCGGCAGCCGCCTCGACGCGCGCGGAAGTCTTTAGCCCGAACCACCCCTTGCGGTAGACCTCGCGCACCGACATGCCGCTGGTAACTTGACCTCTCTCGATACGTTCCGCCAGGAGAACGGGTGCACTGGCCGCACCGCCATATGCATAGACCTTTTCGAGCATGACATTCTAAGAACTCGGTCAGTCCGCGGCAAGTCGTGCATCAGATTCGGTGACAGAGTCTCGACGGCCGCGGACGAGATGAAAGATCAAGGCTAAGGATGGCATGAGCGAACGATATTTTGCGAGTGCGGAGGCGACAGCCGACTCTTCGGCAAGCTCGGGCGAGCGCAAGCGGCTTTCGAACCCGTCGCGCCACTCATCAAAAACATTCTGTGCCCCAGCGTCGAACCGCAGAAAACGTGAGCCGTCATCTGCCGCGTCGCCCAGGGAACTAGTATCCATCTCGTCCAACGCCTCGAACGCTTCAAAGACCTCGTTTCGTGCGGCAGCGTTTGGCGCGCGATCCACGTTCTGCCATTCCGGCAGGTCATCCGGCCATACCAGCCGCTGGATGCGCTGGAGCAATCCATTGTCCGCCGTTTTATCGTCCCCGTGCTCGGCCTCGTCCGACTGCGTGACTTGAAGCCCTCGCATCTCGAAGACGCAAAGCGCACGTGGGCCAAGACACGCAAGCGAAACGGCCAGGGTACGATCGCTCCGCGCACGGTTCGACACATTTGGATGACGCTGGCGATCGCGCTGAATAAGGCCACGAAGCAGCGCGTGATTATGTTCAACCCTTGCAAGGTCGTCGACGCACCAAGCTTCAGCCCGCGCGAGATGCGCTCGCTCGACGCCGACGGCGCGCGGGCCTACATCGGTGCCTTTGCTGATGACCCCGACATCGGTGCCGCCGTCGCCCTTATGCTTGGCTCGGGTTTGCGGCGCTCCGAGGCGCTCGCATCCGCTTCAAGGAGCCGAAGACCAACAGCTCTCGTCGCTCGATCAAGCTGCCGGAATTCGCGGTCGAGCGTCTGCGGCGTCACCGGCGCGAGCAGCATGCGAGGTTCAAATCACTCGGCATTTGGCGCACGAACGATACGCTCGTCTTCGAGCGTGAGGGTCAACCCTGGTGTCCGAATACGTTCGGCTTATGGTTCGCTCGTCTCGTAAGGCGCTACAAACTCCCGCCCGTTCGCCTTCATGACCTAAGGCATTCCTACGCGACGCTCATGCTCGAAAGCGGCGTCAATCTCAAGACGGTGTCGGCGGCGCTCGGTCACAAAACGATCCAAATGACTGGTGACGTCTATGCGCATGTTATCGAGACCGTGCAGCAGTCGGCAGCCGATCGACTGAACCGAATCATCGGGAGCGGTCTACGCGCTGCGCGGATCGTTTCGGACGGCTCAGTTTCGGAGCTTGGTGACCAAATTGTGACCAGTAGGCCGATTTCGCGTACCGATTTACGCTCAGATGATGGTGGGGAAGGTGGGAGTCGAACCCACATGAGTTGCCTCGGCCGCTTTTGAGGCGGCTGCGTCTGCCATTCCGCCACTTCCCCGCGGAGCTACGGCTGATTCGCGTCGAGCACCCTGCGGGCCTCGGCGGCATCTCGAACGCTGCGAAGCCCCAAACGCAGTTCGGCCGATCGGCGAACGAAGACGAGCGCAATCACCTCGGCGCCGCGCGTCTGGCGCAGGTCGACGTGCGCGACGTCCCCAGAGCGCCAACGTAGCGTGGCGAGCCGGTTTCCGTGCAGGACTCCAAGCCCGTCGCCTCCCGCCGCCTTTAGCAACTGGTCGTGCGTGCCGAAGGCGAAGCCGGAGATGCTTTCGAGGCGCGCGGTCGATCGCGAGTCCCGCGGCTGCATCTGCTCGTCAACAACGAGTTCCCCGCTGCCCCCGGTGAGCGCCATCGTGCGGGTAAACCTGCCGCCGCCCTGCGGCAGATCGGGCGCGTCGTACGAACAACTGATGCGCGTCGCGGTCATCGTGTCTTGGTTCGTACACGAATACGCACGGTTGAAGGTGCCTGCCGGTAACGGGTGCGTGTACGCGCCGATGTAGTCGCGCGGGGATACCGGAGGCTGCGGGTCGGTCGCATCCCGCAGAAGGCCAATGCTCGTCGCGGCGTTGCTGCGGCGATCGCCCAGCTCGGCGATGCGCGCGCCGGCAAACGGCGCAAAGACGACGCGAAGGTGCGCGCTGGCAAGCGTCGTGCCCTCGGGATCTTCGAAGGGCGGCGGCGTTCCAAAACTCGGCGAAGGCGGATGAGAGATCCGCGGCGCGCTCACGCCTAGCGGCTCGACGCGCACGCCTCCGCCCGCTAACGTAAAGGCCGCCACCGTGACGCTGCGGCGAAAGAGCGGCACTCGGACGGCGTTAAAATGACGGCGCGCCGTGCCGGGATTCGTGGCAATGAGAAAGCCGAACGAGGAATCGTTCGCG
>DATDIA010000247.1:0-5988 GCA_036521295.1 Candidatus Cybelea sp.
GAGCTCGCCCTCGAGGCGCCGCGCGATCTTATCGTAGATTGCACGCAAGCGATTTGCTTCGTTCAATACGATCGGCTCGCCACGGTTGGTCGTATCGATCACCTCTTCGTCGTCGGGAACGACGCCGAGAAGCTCGATCGAAAGCACGTCGCACACGTCTTCAACCGACAGCATATCGCCGCTGCGCACCATCTCGGGGCGCAGCCGGTTGACGATCAAGCGAATAGGCTTCCCGGCGTCGGCAATCTTGCCGACGACGCGATCGGCATCGCGAATAGCGCTAACCTCCGGCGTCGTAACGACGATCGCTTCGCTCGCTCCGGCGACCGCATTGCGAAAGCCTGTCTCGATGCCCGCGGGGGAGTCGATCAACACGTAATCCGCCGCTTCGGCGGCGCGATCGACGATTGCCGCAAACTGCAAGGGCGTAATCGCATCCTTTTCGCGCGTCTGCGCCGCCGGAAGAATTGAAAGTGATTCAAAGCGCTTGTCTTTGATGAGCGCCTGGCGCAAGTGGCAACGCTCTTCCGCGACTTCGATCAGGTCGAAGACGATACGCTTTTCGAGCCCCATCACCAAATCGAGATTGCGCAGTCCGATGTCGGCGTCGATCAGAATGACGCGCTTGCCGCGTTTCGCGAGGGTCGCGCCAAGATTTGCGGTGGTAGTCGTTTTCCCGACCCCGCCTTTCCCCGACGTGATAACGATTTTGCGAGCGTTCATGCAAACGAGGCTCCGGGACTTTCGAGCGCGCCAAGCTCGCCGAGCGAGAGGATCACGATATGCCCGTCGCGCGCGACGGCGGCTTCCGGTCTAGGCGCGCCGCGCCGTCGGTGGCCTTCCTCGGCGGCGATGAACGTCGCGATACGCAGCTGTGTCGCGGCGAGGTCAACGGAAAAGATGCGCGCGCGCTCGTCTCCGTGCGCTCCCGCATGCGCAGTTCCGGCGAGCCGGCCGAAGACCAGAATGTCGCCGGTGGCGACCAACTCGGCGCCCGGATTGACGTCGCCGACGACCACGACGTTGCCGGTGTGATGAAGGGCCTGCCCTCCGCGCAGCGTTGCGGCGTGGTAGAGCGTGCTCGGCGGAGAATCGACGAGCCGAAGCTCGGGAGTAGGCAGACTTCCACCCGGCTCGCTCTTCAACCGCCGTACGCTCGCTTCGCCGCGCTTGCGCCGCTGCGCGATGTCGCTGCGCGCGCCGGCGAAGTCGGCCACAAGCGAGCGGGCCGCCTCGGAGAGACGCGGCTCGCTCGACTCGAAGTTCAGCCCTTGCGCGAGCGCCAGCGCCGACAGCCCATCGGCTGATCCGCGAAGCGTGCGCAGCTCGATGCCTGCGGCGCCGAGCAGCCCGCGTAATCTCGTCAGACCCTCCGGCGAAATTGTGCTTTCTCCCAAATTGACAACCGCCGAAGATCCCTTATAGAAGCTCGGCCGTTGGGTAAGCCGAGCTTCGAGCTCCTCGAATGCCTCTTCAAGATCGCGGCCGAAGAGAGCCACTTCAAGGCCGTCGAGCCTCCCTCGTAAGAGTGTCACGCGCGGCTCTCCGAGAAGAATAGGGCGCATCCCCTTCGCCATCCACAAAAAACTCGCAATTTCTTAACGTTGTCCACATATAATACACAATGACCCGCGGTACCCTCACCGGGATACGCCACGCAAAGGAACGCTAGATCCATGTTACGTCGCACGCTTCTGTTCTTGGCAATCATCTCGCTGCTTTCTGCTACGTGCCCCGCCCCTGCTCTTGCAATGTCCACGCAAGCGGAGATTGCGTTGGGACAATCCGAAGACCAGCAAATCGTTGCTGGTAGCGTGATGGAGACCGATCCGCTTCTGAATGCCTACGTTCAAGGCATCGCCGGCAATCTTTGGAATCAAGTGGCGCGCAAAGACCTCCCCTACAACGTTAAGATCATCAAGGACAGCCAGATCAATTCCTTTGCGACGATGGGCGGCTTCGTCTACATTAACGAGGGCCTTATCGACTTCGCTCAATCGGACGACGAGCTGGCGAGCGTCGTCGGACACGAAACAGGCCATATCGAGCGCCGCCACGTCATCACCACCAACTCGAAAGCCGAGATCCTGGACATCCTGTTCGGACTTGCATCCATATTCTCACCGATCATCTACGAATTCGGGGGCCTTGCCGAGGCCGGTTTGATGGCCAAAATCGAGCGGGGCGACGAGCTTCAGGCCGACCGTTATGGTTTGCAGCTGATGTCGCGCGCCGGCTACGATCCCGAGTCCATGGTAACGATGATGGCTCATCTGGGTGTCTTGGAAGACGAACACAGTGACGCGGTCACCAAATATCTCCAAGACCATCCCGATCCGTCGGCGCGCGTTGCGCATTTGATGGGTTACCCGGAGCTCGATCCGAGCACCGTTACGCCGGCCCAACAGCTCGTGCAGGCCTCCGGCGATGAGGAACGTGCGCGGTATTCTTTCGCCCAGCTGCGGTTGGATCAAGTCCTCAAGACCGATCCGCAAAGCTCCGAGGCGCTGCTCGAACTGGGACAATCGGAGCTCGCGCTCGGATTGCCGAATAAGAGCGAGCAAACGCTCGCGGAAGCGGCGCAGCTCGGCTCGCCGGCGACCCGCGCCGCCGCAAACGAGCGTCTCGCCGCGCTACGCCGGATGCAGACGCAGCAAATAGCGCTGACGCACTCGGACCCGCCTAATCTGCAGGGCGCCGTCGAAGCGGCCGCGGCAACGCACGTCCAGAATGCTGCTGAGATCAAAGCACGCGCGGCGGAGGGTAAAGACCAACTCAAGTCCGTGAAGAGCCGGCTCGATACGCTGCAGTACGAGGTACCCGATCTCGGTCGAATCAACATCCGCCGCGGCTCCCGCGTCGAAGCCATCGTAAAGAATCTCACATCGATGGCGCGCTCGCTCAACAGTGCGCTGCAAGACACCGGCAGCGACACGAGCCCGATTGGGGGCGTCGGCTCCCTAGAAAAAAATAAAGAGAGCGGGCTGCTCAAGGAGAGCGCCGATATCTATAAAGAGATGCTCGCGCCGTTTGCGATGACGCCCATTCCCACCGACTCGGTCGCGCTCTTCCCGTCGTACCCGCAGATGACGAACGAACTCTCGCTCGCCGACGGCGAGATGCTGCGCTCCGTCGATGCGGCACGAGCGGCCTTAACACAGCTCGACCAGACCCTCGGCGATCTCGACGATTTTCTCAAAGAGCTCGACCACGCGTCGATAAGCTACGGCGGCGACATCAGTCCGAGTGAGTACGCAACGCTCATGCCGCTCATGACGAAGTGCCTCGACGAATTCAATTCGGCAGCGACGGCAGCGTCGCAGGGTTCGCAGCTCTTCAACCTTGCGCGTTCGCGCCAGCTCTCGACGCGAATCACGCTGCTCGGGCTCGGTACGTCGCCCCAACTCTATTCCACGCTGCGGTACGCCTTGCAGCAACGCTTCGGAATGAGCGGCGTCGACTATCGCACGATGTTGCGCGACGGCTTGACGCCCGGTGACGTCACGGCGGCCACGATCGTCGCGGCCGACATCAAGAGCACTCCGGAAAGCATCATCGCGGAGGCCAAGAACTCGCATCAGACGGTTATCGACGTCGCGAACACGCATAAGATGCACGCGTGGCCGCTCGAGATATTCTTGGGCCTGGTCTATCTCGACTACACGGACGATCCGGTCAAAGAACTGCGCAAAGCCGACGGCACGCTTGCCGTCGATCTCAATAAGCTCGGCTTGTAGGACGCAGGTGGCGACCGCAGCCGACGCTCGTAAGGTCTTCACGCTCGTCCGCCAAGGCGTCGACGCACGCTCGGTGCACGCGCACGTCCGCAAGCCATTTCGCTTCCTGCTCTGCGGTGACCCCGCGCTCATCGCGGAGTTGCGGGCGCTGTTGCTTTGGGGCCACGACGCCACGGTGCCGCCGCAAGCCTCGGGGTGCCTGGAAACGATTCACGTTGCGGCTCCGCTCGTCACCAATCCCAAAGAGGTCCGCGCGATTGTTTTCCTCGGGCGGCCCGGCGATACTAAAAGCGCCGAGCTTGGGGCGCTAAGCTTCTTGCGCGTTCCGATCCTTGCGGTTACCGTCGATCCGCAAGCGCAGGGTTCTGGTCCGTCTGCGCCACCGGCTGCCGGAGAGTGGAGCGAATACGTCGTGACCGCAATCGCGCGCGAGCCGCTTCGCAGCCGCTTCTTCCCGCATTTGGTCGAGTGCGCAAGTGGCGTGGAGGTCGCCGTCGGCCGGAATTTCCCGGTACTGCGCGAGAGCGTCACCGCCAAGCTGACGCGTGATGCCGCAAACAACGCGCTCAAGGTTGCGGTGGCAAGCGCCGCGATCGATCATGTTCCACTCGTGGGCATCGTACTGGGCGCCTTCGCGTCGGCTGGAGACATGGTCGCGATCACCGGCATCCAAGTGATGCTTATGCTGAACATCGACGCTGTCTACGGACAGGATCCCGATGTCGGGCGAACGTGGGAGCTCTTGCCGGTGATCGGCGGCGGGTTCGGCTGGCGCGCACTGGCGCGCGAGCTCGCGGGATTCGTTCCCGTCGCAGGCATTGCGATCAAAGGTGCGATCGCCTACGCCGGTACGATCGTCGTGGGGGAAGGCGTCGCGTTCTTTCACGAGCACGGTCAACACATGACAAAGAGTCAAGCCGCCGCCCTGTACGAGCGCACAAAAAACGACTCGCTCCGCTTTGCGCGTGATCTCATCGCCAAATTTCGCAAGTCTTCTTAAAGGGCGAGCCAAAAACGGATGCTCATCGGTACGCTCGATGCGTTGCGGCGCTATCCGGTTAAGAGCCTTCGCGGCGAAGCCATCGATTTCGTGGAAGTGGCTCCGACCGGCATCCCAGGCGATCGATCCAGCGCGCTCATCGTCCGCAGCGGAAGCGCGCGGGTCGGGAAAACGTATCGCGGCAAAGAGCACGACCGGCTGCATTTGCTCACCGACACCGAAGCGGCGACGGCAAAAGCGGCGCAACGCGCCGTTGAGGTTGAGGTTCAACGCAGCGAGCATTTCTTCGACGACGCGCCCGTTTCGCTTCTCGTCGATCGGTGGTTGGACGACGTAAGCCGGCACGTCGGCTACCAAGTTGAATGGGAACGCTTTCGGCCCAACGGTTTCGTGCGCGCCGCTGCGGAGTTCTCGCAGGCCGAGAGCGAGCTCGTCGGCGCGCAGCTGCAGCTTGGGACGGTGAAACTGCAGGTGCGTTCTCCGATCGAGCGCTGCGTTACCGTCACCTATCATCCGAGAGGCGATCCCAGCGATCCCCGGATTCTGCGATTTCTCGCGCAGCGGCGCAACACGTGGATGGGTATTTACTGCGACGTTCTCCAACCCGGGTCGGCCCGCGTTGGCGACCCTCTTCTCCGTCTCTAGCGTCGGCCAAGCAAGAGAGACGCCGCGTAAAACGGCGCCTCCCTGCCCACACCCGGTGGCGCGTAGCGTACCGCGCCACACCGGGGCTGGACCCTAGTCAAGAGTAACTAGACCAACCGGCACTTCCGATTGGAAGCGTCAATCGGCACTTAGAGCGTGCGACGGCCTTCCAGGGCCTTCGCGATCGTCATCTCATCGGCGTAATCGAGGTCGCCGCCGATCGGCAGACCGTAGGCTAAACGCGTGACAGCGGCGCCCAGCGGTTGCAACAGCCGCGAAAGATACAGCGCGGTGGCCTCACCCTCTGCGTTGGGGTTGGTTGCGAGAATAATCTCGTGGGGCGTTTCAATGCCCATGCGCTCGATGAGCTCTTTGACGCGCAATTGGGCGGGACCGATGCCGTCCATCGGCGAGATCAGACCTCCCAGCACGTGGTAACGCCCCTTGAACGCGCCGGTGCGTTCGATCGCATAGACGTCCTTCGCTTCGGCGACGACGCAAATCGTCGCGGCGTCGCGCCGGTCGTCAGTACAAAACTCGCACGGATCGCTCTCCGCCAGCGAATAGCAGACCGAACAGAAGCGCATCTTGTCTTTGACGGCCAGA
>DATDIA010000248.1:0-20407 GCA_036521295.1 Candidatus Cybelea sp.
AACCCGCATACCGTCGTCGTATTGGAGACTGGCAATCCGGTAACCATGCCATGGCTCGACCGTGTCGCCGCCGTCGTGGAGGCCTGGTATCCCGGCGAACGCGGGGGAGACGCGATCGCCAACGTTCTCTTCGGAAACGTGGACGCAACTGGACGTCTGCCGATAACGTTTCCGTCGGCGCAAGAGCAACTCGTCCATCCCGAATTGCCCGGGCTCAATGAACTGCTCTCCGCCAGTGCAGCCGGATTTCGTGGATACCAATTGGCGCTGGCTTTGCTGCCGTTCTCGGTGACCTATTCTGACGGAAGCGACGTCGGCTATCGCCGGTTCGTGAAGCAAGGCTTGGCGCCACTCTTCGCGTTCGGTCACGGGCTATCGTACACGACTTTTCGCTACGGTGACTTCATCCTCGAGGGGGGTGAAACGTTGAAAGCGAGTTTCAAGATAACCAACGCCGGTTTGCGTGCTGGAACGGACACCGCGCAACTCTATCTCACTCGCAAACTCGGAGTGCCCGAGATGCGACTGCTGGGATGGAATCAAGTGACGCTCGCTCCGGGCCAGACGCGCAGCGTTAGCGTCGTCGCCGATCCGCGGCTGCTGGCCGATTTCGATCCGTCGCAAAATGTCTGGAGGATTCGGGCAGGCCTCTATGAGGCGTCGCTCGGCAGTGCCTCCGACGCGCTTCGCTTTCGTGCGGCCGTGCCTGTTGCAGCGCAAGCCCGCAAACCTTGAACGAGCCGTGATTGCGCAGCGCCCGAAGCGTACCGACGCCGGGCTAGGGAATCCGATAGCGCTTTTCGACCGTGCCGTCCCGCGGCGGCCAAGTGCCAGGCACCGCAATGCCGCCCATCGCATGACGGACCCCTGCAATCTCGGATGCGCTGATCCCCTCGCCCGCGACGGCGCTCATCGATTGATCGCCGTTGCGCCACGTAAAATTCTCGTGCCGAACGATCAGCTCGCGGCCGTTCTGGATTCGATCCATGCCTTCGAACATGTACTTTGACGGTGGGCCTTGGCGGGGATCGAAGCGATCCGCCAACAACATGAAGGTCCGCCCGTCCGCGCGGCGGTAGATGAACGTGACGGCGGGACTTCCTACGCTCCACGAATGCGTTGTCTTCGAGTAGACGCCGGTGGGCGTCGTTACGATCTTTTCTGAAACGACGTTCCTCGGTAGACCGGTCGGCGGAACGATTTTAAAGGAGACCCGCGACTGCGCTGCCGCAAGCGTACCGGTCTGCGAGCGCATCGCGGACTCTACTGACTTCGGCGGAGGCGGCGGCGGTTTCCAGCGCACGATCGCTTCGATTTCCGCCTCGATCGTCTGCGTAAACCCCGGCGCGACCGAAGGCAATGCAAACATTAGGAGCGCCGCCGCAGCGGCGCCTACGGCCGCCGCATAAAAACGCGACCCAAATCTTGGCGTAGGCTGCGTTCGCGCCAATTTCTGCCGAATCTGTGCGAGTGGAACCGGCGGCGTCTCGATGCCGGCAAGCATGGTATCGAGCGCGGCTGCGATGCGTGCGTCAGTGAACATCGGTGAGTGCCTCATCGTACGAGAATGGATTTGGCCCCGCGGAGAGCGCAGTTCGCAACGCTCTACGGGCGCGCATCAAATGAAAACGAACGGTTGGCGACGGTACCCCGGTCGCTGCGGAGATTTCCGAGCTGCTCAAGCCGGCATAGTAACGAAGGAGTATTGCCGCTCGCTGGAGCGGCGTAAGCGACGCGAGTGCAGCGTAAAGGTCCAGCGTCCCACTTCGATCGAATCCGACGCCGCGGTCGGCGAGCGCGTCGAGACTTTCGGTACGCCGGCGGCGGCGGGCCGACGCCAGCGCATGACTGACGACGATCTTATAGCTCCACGCCGCGAAGGCATCCGAGCTCTTAAGCGAGGTCAGCGAGCGGGCGATGGCGGCGCAGGCTTCCTGCGCCGCATCCTCGGCTAGCCCGCGGTCCCGCAGAATGACGAGCGCAACCCGATAGGCCTCCGGCCAAACGGCTGCGATGAGCGGCTCGAGCGCTTCGGATCCGGCCTGGGCGCTTTCGACGACCTCAGGCTCTATTTTCAGCCGCATCTCTTGCTGCCCGCGCGATCGCTCATACCATAATAGATGCGCCGAACGGGCAAAGTGTTGGCGAAGGAGGGTGCGATGAGCAATCGATGGGTCGTTCCAGGAAGCGAGCGTAGGGAGCTGCTGCCGGGCAGCGAGGTCCTCGGCGATGAGGATCCGGCGCAAGAGGCGACGGTCACTCTGCTGGTGCGTTCGAAACGCCCAGGGATTCCACCACCCGGGTCGATGTCGCGCGAAGCCTTCGCGCAAACCTACGGCGCCGATGCGTCGGACTTGGCAAAGGTGGAGAAGTTTGCACGTGCGCACGGTTTGACCGTCGTCGAGCGAAGCGCCGCGCGTCGCAGCGTCGTGCTGCGTGGAAGTGTGAGGCAGATGAACGACGCGTTCGGCGTGACACTCAAGCGCTGCCGCGCCGGCGGCACCAGCTATCGCGGACGCCAGGGCAGCCTCAGCGTACCGAACGACCTCGCCGAGATCGTCCAAGCCGTGCTCGGTTTGGATAACCGGCCTCAAGCGGAAACGCGGGTGCGTATCGCCGCGCACGCCGCCACGTCTTTCACGCCGCTGCAGATGGCGAAGCTCTACGATTTTCCCGCCGGCGTGGATGGAACGGGCGAGTGCGTCGGCATCGTCGAGCTGGGCGGCGGCGTCAGTCAAGCCGATTTCGCCGCGTATCTTTCTGGTCTCGGAGTTAAGGCGCAAACGGTCACCGTGGTTTCGGTGGACGGCGCAACGAATGCCCCGGGCCAAGATTCCAACGCCGATGTCGAAGTAATGCTTGACGCCGAGATGGTCGGAGCCATCGCGCCGGGAGCGAGCATCGTCATCTATTTCGCGCCGAACACCGACCAGGGATTTCTCGACGCCGTTACGACCGCAGTGCACGATCAGACCCATAAGCCGTCGGTCATCTCTATTAGCTGGGGCTCGGCGGAGTCGAACTGGACGCAGCAGGCTCTCGGCGCTCTCAACGACGCGATTGCCGCGGCGTCGGCGGTCGCAGTTACGGTTTGCGTCGCCTCCGGTGACGGCGGCTCCAGCGACGGCGAAAGCGATGGCGCTGCGCATGTAGATTTTCCGGCCTCGAGCCCCTACGCACTCGGCTGCGGCGGTACGACGATAGCGGTCACGGGCGAAACGATTGCATCGGAGACGGCGTGGGGCGATTCGGGCGGTGGGGTGAGCGATTCATTTGCGCTCCCGTCGTGGCAATCAAAGGCGAACGTCCCGCCGCCGGCCGCGGGCTCGGCGGGCGGACGCGGCGTTCCGGACGTTGCGGCAGATGCGGATCCTAACACCGGATATCGAATCCGCGTCGACGGCGCGAACATCGTTGCGGGCGGGACAAGCGCGGTGGCACCGCTATGGGGTGCGCTCATCGCGTTGATGAATCAGCAGCGCGGCAAGGCGTTGGGCTTTTTTAATGCGAGCCTGTACGCGCTGCCGGGTTATCCCAATAATCCCGGGCCGCTCCACGACATCACGAGCGGCAATAACGGCGCCTACGCCGCCGCGCGCGGCTGGGATGCATGCACCGGCTTGGGAAGTCCCGACGGCGCGCGTTTGTCCCAAGCACTTTAACCACTTGGATAAAGGCGCGGACGCCCGCGCGTGCAACGCTTGGGGTGAATGGAACTCGCCGAAACTCTTAGGAGAGCTGCAACGATGAATTCTACGGACCTGCCTGCCGGCGCCGAATTGCGCGACTTTCTGATGCTAACCTACTCCGAGCTCGAGGATTTGAACTTGCGCGCTAAGGCGCAACGCCAAGAGCGCGTTCCGCTCGGCGCACTGCAAGAAGAGCGTTTGCGCTACCTCGCCAACGAGCCTCGGATCAAGGCGCTCATGGTGCTCTTTAGCGATTTAGAGGGACGCCTGCACATGCTCGACTACGACAAGAAGTTTTTGCTGCGTTCCCACGACAACCTCACCTTCGATGGCTCTTCGATACGCGGCTTCACGCCCCAACGGGAGAGCGACTTGCGCTTATCGATCGACTGGAGCGCATTCTATTGGGGGCCGGCCGATATCTTCGGACCCGGAAAAGTGCTCGTGTTCGGCGACGTTTTAGATCGTGAAGGCCAGCCCTTTGCGGGTGACGTTCGCGGCGCGCTCAAAAAACTCGCGAACGATTGCTATGCGAAGGAAGGCTACGCGCTCAACGCCGCCAACGAAATCGAAGGTTTTCTCTTCAAAGGCCTCGACGCCGAGCGGCGCTATCACGAAACCGGTAAGTTTGAGTACGTAAATACCGGCGGGTACTATCATTCGCTGCCCGGCGATCCATTGCGCAACTTCATCGATACCGTTGCCGAGGTTCAGCGAGCGATGGGATTTCAGAACGAAAAGGACCATCCCGAGGTCGCGCCTTCGCAGTTCGAGATTAATTATAGCTACGGCGAAGTTGTTGCTGCTGCCGACCAGATTCAGCTCTACAAGCTGATCTGTCGCCAGGTCGCCACCAAGCTTGGCATGACGGCCAGCTTCTTACCCAAACCGGTCATCGGCGTCAACGGGAGCGGCATGCACACCAACGTTTCGGTGAGCAAGAACGGTAAGAACCTCTTCTGGGATCCCAAAGGGCAGGAGCAGCTCAGCGCCTTTGGCTGGAAGTTCATCGACCGCATCCTCACCTACGGAAATGACGTCTGCTTGATGCTCAACTCCAGCGTCAACGCGTACCGGCGCCTCGACCCTCACTTCGAAGCACCAAATCAGCTCAAAGCTTCGGCGATCGACCGGGGAGCGATGGTTCGCATACCGATTGGCAATCAGCGCAGCATGCGGACTGAAGTGCGCTCCGTTGCGCCCGACGCAAACCCGTATATGGTAATGCTCGCGGTCTTTAAAACCGGTCTCGAAGGGAGTGCCAGCAATCTAAAAAATCTGCGTCAAGCCGATCGCTACCTGCCCGATAACATTTACGATGCGCTCGCGGCGTTTCGCGCCTCCGAGTGGACGAGCACCCTCCTGGGTGAAGACGTAAAGCAGCGCTACGCCGATCTGAAGCAGGCGAGTGCCGATCGCTGTCCCCGCCTTTTGGGCAGCTTGGTCAAAGCGCAAGAAGTGATGTATCACCACGAAGTGTACAACCAATACCTCTGGAGCTTGTTTTAGGAAATAGTCGCTTGCTCACTTGTAGCAAGCAGGGGCCATGTCGGTAACCTTGAAGGGCTGACTTCTCAGAAGGAGGCTCGCATGGAGACTCGCTTGGTTCGTCTTCGCCGCTCACTGGCTGTTGCGACGGTCGCAGGCGCGTCCTCACTGGTTTTGGGGGCCTGTAACGCGGGAGGAATGCCGGCGCCGACGGGCCTGTCCCAAGCGAGGTGGGGGCCGCTGGGCGCGCCCTTGGGGCATTCTGTAACGGTCACGACTTTGAACGATTCCGGGGCAGGCTCCCTGAGGGCCGCGATTGCGTCCGCGAATACGCACATCGGTGCGGGTCCCTCTTCCATAACCTTTAGCGTGCGCGGCACGATCAGGCTTGCCGCTTCGCTGCCCGCGATTGGCGCTCAGGTAACCCTAGATGCGACTACCGCGCCGCATTACCTCGGAAAGGGACCGGTAGTGGAAGTCGATGCGAATGGTCGCGACGGCCTCGTTTTTGCCCCGGGCTCGGAAGGTTCGCGTTTGGTCGCCCTCGCCGTGGACGATGCCCGCGGCAACGGCGTAACGCTCAATACCGGTCCGATTACCTTGGACCGAAACTATATCGGCCTGAACCTCGCGGGGACTGCATTCGCAAACCGCGGCGACGGCGTCTACGTTTCGTCCGGCTCATCGAACAATCGCATTGGGCGCAACGCGTCGGGAGCGTCGGGAGCCGTTGCCAACGTCATCTCCGGAAACGTGGGTAATGGCGTGACGCTTCAGGGATCCACCGGTAACAGCATCGTCGCCAACCGCATCGGCACTGACCCAAGCGGAAAGTCGGCGATACCCAATGGGGCCAACGGCATCTGGATAACGGCGGCTTCGAACAACAACGAGATCGGCGGCACGCGATTTATCGATACCGGCACCGGCAAAGCGAATAATCCCACCGGCTCGAAGGGGACGGTCCCGCCGGTTTTCGTCGTTCCACCGGACGGCAATTTGGTGTCGGGCAATGGTGAAAACGGAATCCTGATCGACGGCGGTTCGGAAAACAACACGCTCAACGGCAATTTCATCGGAACGACGGCGGACGGAGACGGAGCGATCGGCAATTCGGCCGATGGCGTGCGCATCAAGAAGGCAGACAACAACTCCTTGATCGGCTGCAAATTTAGAAACGACCCGTTTGTCTATTACAACGTCGCGAGCGGAAATGGCGAAAACGGCTTGCGCATCACAAATGCGAACAACATAATGGTCCAAGGAAATTTCTTCGGTATCGGCGCGAACAACACGAACGTCGTAGCCAACAAAGGTGATGGGATTCTTGTGGAGGGGTCATCGCTCAATACCGTCGTGGGCGGGGTAATTCCGCTCGGCAACGTTTCGGCGGGCAACGCTCGCAATGGAATTGAGGTCACCGACACCGTCTCAGGCTTTACGACGTTTAATACATTCGGCGGCCTGCTGGCCTTCAAGGGCGCCGCCCCCAATGGCAATGACGGCTTGCTCGTCACGGCTACGGGCGGCAATCAGACGGTTCGCACCAACGTTTTTTCCGGGAACGCGAACAACGGCGTTGAAATTGGCGCGGACGCGTCAGGAGTCGACGTCGACCCGATCATCGCCGGGCTAAACACCAGCGGGGGTGCTGTTCTACCAAACGGAAACGACGGCGTACTCGTCGGGGGCACCGCGCACGGAAACCTGGTGGGCGGCTACACTCGATCCGTCATTCCGCAAAACGTGTTCTCGGGTAACCGCGCCTACGGCGTAGCATTCGTCGATCGAGCCCACGATAACAAGCTATTCAACAGCTTTATCGGAACGAATACTCTGGGTTTCAAGCCACTCGCCAACCGGCGCGGCGGCGTGTACGTCGGAGACTCCGCGGCGCGCAACGCCGTCGGCGGCCACACAAATGCGTCGTCGAAACCCCAGAAGAATCTCATTAGCGGCAATGTGGGTAACGGTGTCACGTTGGCGGCCGGCTCGAGCTACACGAAGGTCATCGGCAATTGGATCGGATTGAGTCGCTCGGGGCATCGGAGGATCCCGAACCTGGGTAACCCGATCGTCGTGAAGCCCGGCAGTCTCCACAACACGGTAAAGGGCAACCACACTCGCCCGTTTAGCGAATGATATCCCCGGCGTGATTTGTGCTGATTTCGAAGTGTTGGGCGATGTAATCGATCCAATAGTGGTAGACGTCGACGATCCGCACCGGGTCGTCCGGAAAGTGCCCGTTGACCGGCCACACGCGCAGCGTCGCGTCCTTGCCGTTATCGCGTAGCGCGCGCCAATACATCGACGACGTGGCAAAGGGGTCACGATTATCGCCGATGTCGGAGAGGATGAGAACGGGCGTCGTGACTTCGCGAGCGTACCAGATCGCGGAGGCATACCGCCACTGCCGTGCGTTGTTGCCGACAAAAGGCGAGCCGCGAAAAAATGCGTCATCAGCGAGACTGTCGTCGGCGGTACCGTAGTCGGTGATCCAATCATTCACTGAAGCGCCGGAGACCGCGGCCCTCCAAATGTGGTACTTGGAAATCAGCCACGCCGTCATGATTCCACCGTACGACCATCCGCAGACTGCAATGCGCGAATCCGCGACGATGCGGCGCGCGCGTACGGCATCGACGGCAGCCATGATGTCTTTTCCAGGCCCTTCCTCAGGATCGTCGAGCATCGCGCGCTGGAATTTCAGACCGAGATTCGGAGTGCCACGATAGTTCGGTCGAAGCACGAGCCAGCCCCGCGCCGCCATAACTTGCGACCAAAAGTCGAACTCGAGCATCGAGGGATCGTCTGGGCCGCCATGTATGAAGACGACCAGCGGATACGTACGATGGTTTGAAAAACCCGGAGGCAGATAAAGGACACCGTCCCCCGCGACTCCGGTCGTTGTGGGGAACGTGACTCGTTGCGCGGTAGCCCAGTTCAACTTACTCACCGCCGCGTTGAAATTCGTTAGCCGTTGCGTTCCGCTCGCCGACGAATATTTGAAGAGCTCGATCGGCCGCGCCGTCGAGGTTGCTAAAAAGACGAGCGTCCCATCGGAGGCCAGCGCGTTTCCTAGCGACGGAACCCCGGCGCCGCCAGTCGTCATCAAAGGTACGCCGGGCACGATATCGCCGACGTCGATGCGCCGTGCGCTACCTTCCAGTGGAAGGCGATAAAGCGCATTCGTCGTCCGGTCGGGAGCGGCGACGATTAAGCTTTTGGAGTCCGCCGCCCAGACGAAGTCGTCGATCGGCCGATCGATGGAGTGGGAAAGCGCCGATCCCGTTCCGCCCGCCGGAGTCGTCACGTAGAGCTGCGTAAGGTTGACTTGCGGGTCGCCGTCTGACGAGGTGTACGCGACGTGCGCGCCATCGGGGGAAAAGACCGGATCGTCTTCCCACATCGTTCGCCCGGTCAAAAAGCGCACTTTCCTGCTGCGCACGTCGACCAGCGCCGCGCGTGAGTAACTCTGATCGTTGAGGATCGCGTTTCGGCAGAGCGTGAAGGCAATGGTCGTGCCGTCGGGCGACCACGAGATCGTCGAGCCGTCGCCCACGCTCTGCGGTCCGAAGGTCAGTTGCGTCGTCGCTCCGTCATCCAGCGAAATCGTAAAGAGATGCACCGGTGGGGGAGAGTTGCGCGCAGTGATCGGCTCGGTGGTGAAGATGAAGCTGTCCCGGAAACGGTCGGGACCGGTGCGCGCAGGTTGCGGCTCCGCTGCCGCATACGCAAGCGCGCGCCCGTCGGGTCGCCAAGAAAATTCGGCGACACCGGCCTCGTCGTGCGTTACTGCTTGCGCCCCTCCGCCGCCGGCGGGCATGACGAAGACTTGCGTGCGCGTTTCCGTGCCGCTATGGTCCGTGGCAAGAAAGGCGAGCCGAGTGCCGTCCGGTGAGAACGCCGGGTCGGAGATGCCCTCACGGTGCGGGACCAGTGTTTGCATTCCTCCGGTCGCGAGATCGATCCCCATGAGATCCGTCGAGCGCGTATCATCGTTCCAGAGGATTCGCGTTACAAGCACGGCGACGCGTTTTCCGTCGGGCGCAATTGCCGGCGACTTGAGATCGACGATGCGCTGATAGTCGGCTTCGCCTACGTTGACCGGCGCCGCGGAAGCGACGCTCCAGGACGAGCTCAGGATAAGGATGAGCGCGCAACGCCGCCGGAACACGAACCTATGAGTCGTGGCTCGAACGAATCGTTTCTAGTGGAACCGCGATGACGCTGCCGGAGTCGCTGCCGATGATCAGCGTTTTACCGTCGACGATCGGCGAGCCGACGTTGAATGAGGTGTGCATGAACTTGTCGCCGACGACATGTCCGCTGCGCGCATCGAGCGCCCAGAGATATCCGCCCAGATCGCCGAAATAGACGACTCCCTCCACCATGACGATGCCTCCCTTGACGACCCCGCGCGTCGGCATCTCCCAGACGAGTGTGCCGCTCGCTGCATCGAGCGCGTGCATCCAAGGTGAGATTGCGCTGCCGAGATAGAGCAGCCCATCGGCGAGAAGCGGTATCGCCGCCTCATTGCGTTGCGGCAAAAAACCGCTCTCGAGCGCGACGTCCCACATCAAGCCGCCGTCGGCAACGCGAAGCGCGTACGCTCGCTGGACGGTGAGATTACCGACAACGGTAGATGCATCGGGCCAAACCGGCGAGACATAGTCGCAGTAGACTCGGGTTCCGTCGCTGACGGGGGGACAGTCGCCGATCCCGGATGCTCCTTTCGAGAAAGCGCTGCGCCACACCGTGGACCCGCCATCGGCGTGGAGCCGCCAGGCCGCGTTGCTGCCTACTCCCATCGTGATGAAATCACCGTCACCGACCGGGAGGGCCGCCGTCATCGAAGCCATCGAGCCGATCCAGCGGGAGTAGCGCTTCCCGCCGGTCTGCGGATCTATTCCATTGATCCACCCGGCCCCATCATGATTCACCAGCACGCCGTCGATGATAGCGGGTGTCGGCATCGCGGATCCCTGCAGCGAAAATTGCCAGCGCATCTTGCCGCTCGAGCGGTCGAAGGCGATCAGCGCGCTCGGCCCCTGTCCGACCATAATCGGCTCGGACGGAGAAGAGCCGCGGCTCGTCGGATCACCCTCACCCACGATCACCACGTCGCCGTAGACAAGCGGTGCGCTCATCAGGGGATTTGGTACGTGAGCCTTCCACACGATCTGACCGCTGTCGGCCACAATCGCGTAGAGCGAACCATTGTTGTTACCGATGTAGAGCGTGCCGTCGATGATCGTTGGGCTTGCGGAGATTTGACCCCCGGTTTCTACCCGCCAGGCTACGTTAAGTTTGCCGCCGACGACGGCGTTATTCTGCGGACCCATTCGGAATTGGGTCCAGGCCGGAGCGACGAACGCCAGCGTGAGTGCGAGAAGCGAAGCGGCCAGCGTGGTCATGAAAAGTACTCTTCGACTAGAGCGTTAGCTCCATCCCGTCGTAAGCAATCTCGGCACCGAGCTTTCGCACGCTTGCATGGGACTCGGAGTTCGAGTCGAGCATCGGGTTGGAGTTGTTGAGGTGGGTGAAGACCACGCGGCTACGCACTCCGCTTAGTTGGGCCAGCGTACCGTCGGAACCGCCGACCGGCTGGTGACCGAGTGCTCGAGCACGTTTGCGCAGCAGGCCGACAGCGATGAGCTCGTCGTCAGTGTAAAACGATCCGTCCAAGAACGCGATATCGCTCTGTGTGATCGCGCGCATAAGCGAGTCGCTTAGCGCGCTGAAAACGGGTGCGAAGAGCAGGCGGCGCTCTTTCCCGCGATCGGCGATTTCATAGGCGACGACCGCCCCGTGCACGATGCGACGGCCGTCATAGCCCGGCGTCGCGCCGGGCACCGCGAGCGCACGCACCGTCAAGCGGTTCCCGACGATATCCTGGGGATTCTCTGCATCGCAGGCCGAGTCGAAAGGAACCTCGAGCCACCGGTGCGGTAGAGACGCAAAAGGAGCGAAGGCCGGCTGCGACGTTGCGATCTCGCGGACCGCGCCGGTCGATCGCACCAAGAAGCCGGCAGAGCCCCCTTGGCGCAGCACGGCAAAGCCGCCCAGATGATCCACATTCGCATCGGTGAGAAGCATGCCGTCGATGGGCGTGCCGCGCGATTGCTTAGGATGCAATGGCGGGAACGCTTCGATTTGTTCCGCGATGTCGGGCGAACAGTTGAGCAAGAGCCAGCGCTCGCCCTCGGCACTAACGGCGAGGCTCGATTGCGTGCGCCTCGGGGCGTTACCGGCGCGTGCGGCTTGGCAGTTTCCGCAGGCGCAGTTCCATTGGGGCACGCCGCCACCCGCAGCCGAACCGAGCACGCGAACGATCACGCGCGGCGAGCTGCCGGTTCGATATCCTCGGCGGCTTCGCGTAATGCCGCCATGATGCGATGATTGGGACTGAGCGAGCAAGCAGGATCGGTGAGGCCGGCATCGCCGGCGAGCAGGAAAGCCTGGCAGCGACAGCCGCCCCAGTCCACTTCACGGCGATCGCAGGAACGGCACGGCTCGGGCATCCAGCTGGTGCCGCGATAGCGTACGAAGGCATCCGAACTCCGCCATATCTCGCCAAGTCTGCGCTTGCGAACGTTCTCGAAATCCAAATCGCGTATCGCCGATGCTGCCGGACACGGCAGAACGTAGCCGTTCGGCGTCACCGTCATGAACTCGTTACCCCAGCCGCTCATGCACGGCTTTGGAAATTCGCCGAAGTAGTCGGGGAGAACATAGACAATTTCCATCGTTCCGTGCAGGCGCTCGCGCGCTGCGGCGACCACTTTTTCGCCGCGACGAACTTGTTCGAGCGTCGGCATCAGCGCGGTGCGATTGCGATACGCCCAACCGTAGAACTGAACGTTGGCCAGCTCCAAGCGTTCGATGCCGAGATCCTCGGCAAAGGCGATCACATCCTCGATGGTGTCGTGATTACGGCGATGCAACACGCAGTTGAGGGTAAGTGCCACCTCGCGTTCGCGCACGCGCCGGAGCGCGTCGAGCTTCTTTTCGTGCACCTCGGTTCCCGCAATGCGATCGGCCAACTCAGTCTGAGGAGCCTGGATGCTGATCTGGATGTGATCGAGTCCGTTATCGAGCAATCGGTCGAGCAGGTCGTCGTCAAGAAACGTACCTTGCGTGATCAGGTTTGTGTAGAGGCCCGCACGCGATGCGTCGCCGACGAGCGTCGCCAGGTCGCGACGCAACGTTGGTTCACCGCCCGAGAAGTGCGCCTGAACCACACCTAATTCGGCCGCATCGCTCAAGACGCCGGACCACTCCTGGGTCGAGAGCTCGTCTCGATAGTCGCGCAGGGTTAGCGGATTGTAACAGTACGGGCACTGTAGGTTGCAGCGGTACGTCAACTCGCAAAGCAGCGATAGCGGGCGCGGAGTCCCGTCGACGGAGGCTGTGCCCAGCGAAGTCGGAGCGCTCAGGACAGGCATCGAAGGAACCCTCTCTGCGCCAGCCGCTCGAAGAGGCCGTTGAGCTCGTCTCGAGCACGTTGCGGCGCAACCTCGAATCGCTCGACAACGGTATCGACGATTTCTTCCAGTGTCCGGTTACCGTCCACGAGAGTTAGTGCGACGGCTGCCGGAGGATTCAAAACGAGGGCACCCTCGGGAACGAGAAGCATCACGCTGCCATCACCGTCATGACGCAGCTTGACGCCCTTGCCAAATCTCGGCCGCGACTGCTCGTTCATTTGAAAACGCCGCACGCCAATGCGGTGGCGTCGAGGATGCACCACAGAACGTCGCATTTGAAGCGCAGCGCATCGACGCAGCGCCGTTCGATCTCGGGCGTCGTGGCTTCTTCCAGCACCCACGCCAGCGCTGCACCCGCGTCGCGCTTTGCCAGCACGATGCGCTTTTCGAAATAGGCAAGCCCGGCGGGATCGATCCAAGGGTACTTTTCGAGGATGGCCGCGACGCGCCGTTCCATCACCGGAGGTCCGAAGAGTTCGGTCAGGGAGGATGCGACCGCTTCGATCCATGGACGCGTGCGCGCGAACGTAACGTACGCATCTACCGCAAAACGAGTTCCCGGCGCGACGCCCCGCTCGGATCGCACGTATGCTTCGTCGAGTCCTACGGCGCGTGCCAACGCGAGCCACGAAGCCGTTCCGCCGAGCTCGCCACTTCCCTCGCCGTCGTGATCGATGATGCGAGATATCCATTCCCGCCGATATTCCGCCGAGGGCAGATTCGCGAGAATTGCCGCGTCCTTCACCGGGATCTGTTTTTGATAATAATACCGATTCTCAACCCAGGCTTGAATTTGGACACGATCCAACGTGCCTGCCACCAGCTGCTGGTGGAAGGGATGTTTGTCGTGGTACCGGTCCCGGCCGACGAGACGCAGGCGCTCGATCAGGCCGGAACCGACGGGGGAGTCTTCGGTTAGCGCTTAGGAATCTGGCCGGGCGCCGTTAGATAAGCGGTCACCTCGGCGCCGAGCGGGTGCTCCTGAAAGTCTGGACGTTCCCAACGCGCACGCGTATTTTTCATGGGGGTCTCCTTTAATCTGCTGGGCTACCGAGCGGGCGTAGGTTTGCAATCGCGAGCCGGTTTCGCATAACCTCACTCGGTATTCTAACACGGTCGGCTAGCCGGAGAAAAGCGAGCAGCTTGACGTGCCACCAAGTCATGTCAATCTCGAACCAGCGCAGGCCATGGCGCGCGGAGAAAGGGAACGCGTGGTGGTTGTTGTGCCAGCCCTCTCCAAAGGAGAGGACCGCGACCCACCAGCAGTTCGTCGATTGGTCGCTGGTCCGATAGGTACGGTAGCCAAGCATGTGCGCGGCGCTGTTGACCAGCCAGGTCGAATGATAGCTGACGACGAGACGGACGAAGACGCCCCACACCACCCACGACCAACCACCCAGAAAAAAGAGCCCGGCCGCGAAAGCGAGCTGGAGCGGCATGGCCAGATACGATAGCGCGCGATAGAAGGGATCGGCGTAAAGGTCGGGCGCGTAGCGAGCGATTTCGTCTTCGCTTGGGTAGGCAACGTTGTGCCGGTAGAGCCAATCCACGTGGGCCCACTTGAAGCCCAACGCAATGCTGTGCGGATCGCCGTCGTGATCGGCGTGTGCGTGATGTTTGCGATGAACGGCAATCCAGCGGATCGGATCGCCTTGCAACGCGAGCGTTCCAAAGACCGCGAAGAGATATTCGAGCGGTTTGCGTAACCGGAGGCTTCGGTGCGTCAGCACGCGGTGATAACAGAGCGTGACGCCTAAGGCGCCGGTACAATACGAAACGGCTGCGAGTACCGCCAGATCGGAAAGACGAAAGAGCGATGGCACAAATGCCCCGAGCGCGCCGATGTGAACTATTGCAAGCCCTACGCCGGTAGCGTATCTAACGAATCGATCCATGCTTCTCTGTTCCCACCATCTAAAAGGGATACGCGGTCTTGCTCGGCCCACGAAAAAGAGCCTGCCGAAACAAGCTCTTTAAGAGGCTCGGCCGGTAAGCGGCTGAGTGATTAATATGCTCGGCGAGTTCCGAAGCAATCGCGACAGTAAACCGGTTTATCGCCGCGCGGCTGGAAAGGTACCTCCGCGACGCCGCCGCATTGGCTGCAGGTCGCTTTGAACATTTCGCGCGGGGCGCCGCGCCCGCCATTCGACGAGCGGCCGGCTTTGCGTGCCGTACGGCAATCCGTACAGCGGCTCGGCTTATTGGTAAAGCCTTTCATTGCGAAAAACTCTTGTTCGCCTGAGGTGAAAGCGAACGGCTGTCCGCAGTCCACGCAGGTAAGTGTTTCGTCTGTATACATTTAGTGAGCGAATCTCCTAAGACTTCTGGTAGGGTATGTTCTCCGGATCCGATTCGCTCAGTGCCTTGAAACCTTGCAAACTTCGAAACCTGGGTAACTAGACCACTATACACCATTTCCGGCCAAATCGTCACGGCGAGGGCCAAAGGACCCGTTTGAGGGGTATCGAACATACGTTCCTAAATCCGGCCACGGGTGGCCGGTGGTGGCACCGAAGAACACGCGCCACCTGGCTAGGGTTCCGTACTCTAACGAGGCCGCGAACCAGCACCCACCTAGTCGAGAGGACACCATGCCAACTAAGACCAAGCGCGCCGTAAAAGAACGGCGCACGAAGCGCAAGCCCTGCAGCTTTTGCACGGAGCGAGCCATAGCCGTTAACTATCGCGACATCCCACGCCTCAGAAAGTATGTCTCCGAGCGCGGCAAGATCGTCCCCCGCAGGATTTCCGGCAACTGCGCCAAGCACCAGCGGATGCTGACCACAGCCATCAAGCGCGCTCGCCTCATTGCCTTCCTTCCGTTCGGCTCCGAGTAGCAAGCGTGAAGCTCGTTCTTTATACCGACGTCACAGCGCTCGGTAAGCGCGGCGACATCGTTGACGTCGCCGACGGCTACGCGCGAAACTTCTTGCTTCCACGCAAGTTGGCCGGAGAGGCCGACAAGGGCGCGCTCGCGCAGCTGGATGCGCAACACAAGGCGCAGGGGCGGCGGCTCGCGCAAGAGGAGGCGGATGCGCGCGCTCTAGCCGCGCGACTCGAATCGGCCAAGCTGACCGTCAGGGCTAAAGCCGGCGAGAACGGAAAGCTCTTCGGCGCGGTCACGAATGCCGACCTCGCTGCTGCAATAGCCGGCGTCCTGTCGGTCGCCGTCGATAAACACAAGATCGAGCTTTCGAGTCAAATCAAGGCGCTGGGATCATATCCGGTCCAGATTAAGTTGCATAAGAACGTCGTCGCGAAGGTGGCCGTGGACGTCGTTCGGGCTTAGCGCGTAAGGGTTAACGTGCAACAGGTCTACGCGACACGCTTTCGTCGTAAATTCGGCGTGGAAGACGAGTTGAGCCGCTACGTGAGCGCACTCTACGACATGCTCGCGTCGGTCCTCGGCCAGGACAAGGTCGTTCTGCGAGCCGGGAAGGTCAACGCGTTGAAGATGATGCGCTCCCAAAATCTCCCGGACCGGCTCTGTGGACTCCAGCGTCTCGTCTTCGAGGATCCGACGCGCGAGCGTGTGACGACCCGCGCGCAACAGCGAAAAGTGCTTGGAGAGATCGAGGAGGCGATGGCCGACGTCATCGCTCAACGCCACGCCGAAGACTCAATCGAGCGGCGAGTTAACGAGAAGATGGCCGAGCGTCATCAAGAGTACGTCAAGGACCTCAAGCTCGAAGCGCTGCGGGAGACGAGCGGCCCCGAAACGCCCGCATCTCAGGCAAAGCTCGAGGAACTGCAAGCGCTATCGCAGCGGAGCCTCGCCGCTTCGGCGCTGCAACAACTGCGGCCGCAAACGCTGCGCGACGTCGTCGGCCAAGAGGCCGCAGTCCGGGCTCTGTTGGCAAAGATCAGCTCTCCGTACCCGCAACACGCAATTCTCTACGGGCCGCCGGGCGTTGGCAAGACGACGGTGGCCCGGCTCGTGCTAGAAGTCGCTAAGTCCAGGCCCTACACGCCGTTTGCCAGAGACGCTCCGTTCGTCGAGGCGAGCGGCACGACGCTGCGGTGGGACCCGCGCGAGACGATCAATCCGCTGCTCGGCAGCGTGCACGACCCGATCTTCCAAGGAAGCCGCCGCGAGTTCGCCGACGCCGGGATCCCCGAGCCCAAGCTCGGCCTGGTCACGCGCGCGCACGGGGGCGTGCTCTTCATCGACGAGATCGGCGAAATGGACCCCTCGCTGCAATCGCGGCTGCTCAAGGTTTTGGAAGATAAGCGCGTGACGTTCGAGTCATCGTACTATGACGAAAGCGCGCCGAACGTTCCTGAGTACATCAAGCGGCTATTTCGCGAAGGCGCTCCGGCCGATTTCATCCTGATCGGCGCCACGACGAGGGAGCCTGACGACATCGATCCGGCGATTCGCTCGCGCTGCGCCGAGATTTTCTTTTCGCCGCTCACGCAACACCAGATTCTTTCGATCGTCGTGGCGGCGATCAAGCGCCTTGGCGCGAGGGCGGCGCGGGGCGTTTCCAAGCTGATCGCTTCATATACGATCGAAGGGCGCAAGGCGGTGCAGATCGTCGCCGACGCCTACGGACAAGCGCTCTACCGGCTTTACCCAGCCAAGCACGCCGAGAACACAAGAAATCCATCGATCGTTGAAGATGATGTGCGCGCGGTCGTTCAGGCCAGCCGGCTCGTGCAGCACACGCTGGTGAAAGGACGGGCGACCCGCGAGGTTGGTAAGAGCTTTGGGCTCGGCGTGTTGCACCATCTTGGCAGCATCATCGAGATCGAGGCCGTCGCCTTTCCCGCCGCGCAGCCTGGAAAAGGAACGATCCGATTCAATGACACGGCCGGGTCGATGGCCAAAGATTCTGTTTTCAACTCGGCCAGCGTCTTGCGCGCCATCGCCGGCATCGATATCGCGCAATGCGATTTTCACATCAACGTCGTCGGCGGCGGCAACATCGACGGTCCGTCAGCCGGTCTCGCGATCTTTCTCGCTCTCTATTCCGCAGTAACCAAGACGCCGCTTCCACAAGACGTTGCCGTTACCGGCGAGCTTTCGATTCAAGGAAAAGTGCGCGCCGTCGGCGGGATCGTTGAGAAGCTCTACGCCGCGCGCCAGGCCGGGATGCGACGGGTGCTCCTGCCAAAAGAGAACGCGCGCGAGGTCGATGCGGCGCTTACGGGGCTAGAGGTCGTTGCGGTTGCCAACGTCGAGCAAGTATTGCGCGACTTGCCGCACAAGGGGCGTCGCCGCAGAGCCTCCTAACTCTCGAATCGGGTAGTGTGCCACCACGTCTGGCACACCGCTCGCTTATTTTTTTCCAGCTATGCACAAGCGGCTCACAAGGCGTTCGCCGCCGCGGCGCCGGACAGCGGCTCGTCGGCCATGACCGCTCTACCTCTTCCCGCGTCCATCGATCGCATTCCGCCGCATAACCTCGAGGCGGAGATGGCGGTAATCGGCTCGGTGCTCGTCGATCGCGAGATGCTGGCCGCCGTTGGGGAGATCGTCCGCTCGCCCGATTTTTACGCCCACGTCCACGAAACGATCTTCGCGGTGCTCTTCGATCTCTACGAGCGCGGCGAACCGCTCGATAAAATAGCGGTTGGCGAGGAGTTGCGGCGGCGCGGAGTCCTCGAACGGGTTGGCGGACTCTCGTACATCAGCGCGCTCATGGACACGGTACAAACGGCTGGCTCGGCTCGCTACTATGCGACCATCGTTAAAGAGAAGTCGGTTTTGCGCTCGCTCATTCACGCCGGTTCGCAGATAACGCAGCTCGCTTACGAGGGAGAAGAAGACGTAGCCGGCGCGCTCGATCGCTGCGAGCAGCTCGTCTATACGATTGGAGAACGCCGCGGTATCAGCGAATTCATGCCCGTCAACCGCTTGATGAAGGAGGCTTTCGACCACATCGACCGGCTCTTCCACATGCGCGGCGACCGCACCGGGCTAACGTCGGGATTTCACGACGTCGACGCAATGACGACCGGTTTCCAACCGGGCAACTTCGTGATCATTGCCGCTCGTCCGGGCATGGGCAAGACCTCATTCGCGCTCAACATGGCAGTCGCAGCCGCGCGCGAAGAGGGCGGCCCGATCGCCTTTTTCTCATTGGAAATGTCGAACAGCGAACTGATTCAACGCTTGATCTGCGCGGAAGCGCGGATATCGATGAACGATATGCGGCGCGGCAATATCAAGCAGCATCAGTGGGAGGACATTTCTCGGGCGATGGGAGCGCTCAACGAGCTTCCGATCTACCTTGACGATATGGGTGCGTTGACGATCAGCGATGTGCGCAGCCGGTGCCGTCGACTGAAATCGACGGTAGGACTCGCCGCCATCTTCATCGACTATCTCCAACTCGTGCGGCCCGGCGTGCTTTCCCGCAATAGCAACCGCAACGAAGAGATCTCTGAGATCTGCCGCTCGCTCAAGACCACGGCAAAAGATCTGGCCGTGCCGATCATCGCGCTCGCGCAACTCAATCGCGGCGTCGAAATCCGCAGCGAAAAACGACCGATGCTTGCTGACCTTAGAGATTCCGGCTCGTTGGAGCAAGAGGCCGACGTCGTGGCATTTCTCTATCGTGACGGCTACTACAATCCGGAAACGCCGGAACCCGACCTTACCGAGTTCATCATCGCCAAACATCGCAACGGCCCGACGGGATCGGTCAAGTTGCGCTTTGCGAGGGAGTACACGCTCTTTTTGCCTTATGGCGACGAATCGCATTTCGCTCCCGCCTAGGAGCGGATTTAGCGCATCTCGTTGTCGCCTCCGGCCTCATTAATCCCCAGTGCGCTTCGCGCACCGGGGGACCCCATGAGTTTCTAAATGCTCCGTGCTTCGCACTTCGCACCCCACAAAGTGGGGCCCACGTAAACTTCGGCCATCGGCTCCTAGAGCTGCATCTAAATCCGCTCCTAGCCGTTTCTGATCTAAGCTAAATGTGCTCCCTGGCGGCGGGGCAGGAAGAAGCGGCGCTGCCGTAACAGACGGTTAACCATGGTTAACGTTACCCATGGCTAACACGAGCCCGCGCGAGATTCTTTCCGTCGGCTCCGATCGCTCGCCGGCCCGTGCGCGAGAAGATTACGTCAAAGCGATCTATCAGCTAAGCGCAGACGGTCCGGTGCGAGCTGCATCTTTAGCGCGCTATCTGAGAGTTAGCCGAGTCTCCGTCAGCAAAGCGAAGCACCTTTTGGAAATCGAGGGCTTGCTGGAGCGGCAGAGCCCGCCCTCGCAGCCGCTGCGCTTGAGTGTTCGCGGATATAAGCTCGCCGTTTCGGTGGTGCGCCGTCATCGACTCCTTGAGACGTTCTTGCACCGCGTCCTTCACGTGCCGCTCGAGACCATTCACGCCGAGGCCGAACGAATCGAGCACGCGATTTCCGACGACATCGCGTTGCGCATCGCCGCGTTGTTGCGTCACCCGCGATTCGACCCGCACGGGCATCCGATTCCTTACGGTGATGTCGGGCCGCCGCGCAAGCGGCTCCCGACTCTTGCAAACCTGGCAGTTGGCATCAAAGCTCGCGTGGTTTCGCTTGACGACCGAGACGGCGAGGCGGTTGCGGCGCTGGCCGCGGCCGGAGTGCTTCCCGGATCGACATTACGCGTCGAGCGAAGCGAGCGCGGCAAAGTCTTCGTGCGCTGCGGAAAAAAGCGCGTTCTGGCGTTGCGCCGCCGTCACGCCGAAATGGTGCGTATTGTCTCGTAGTTACGGCGTCGGGGCGAGCAGTCCACAGGTCGTCGCCGCGGCG
>DATDIA010000249.1:0-7928 GCA_036521295.1 Candidatus Cybelea sp.
ATCATCGCCGCCTCCGGACCCTGCTGCGCGCGGTCGCCGGTGAAATCGATGCCGCCGCCGGCGCGCCGGTAACGGCGATCGCATGCGATACGCGCCCCTTGGCGGAACGAGCTTTCGCCGCGCGAGCCGGCCTGGGTTGGATCGGCAAACACACGAACCTCATCGCACCGGCACTCGGGTCGTTCGTTTTCCTCGGCGAAGTCGTTACCACGCTCGAACTCCCGCCAGATGCGCCGTTGCGCAAAACCTGTGGCGAGTGCGCACGCTGCGTCGAGGCGTGTCCGACCGGTGCGCTGCGCGGCGACTATACCATCGACGCGAACCGCTGCATCTCCGACCTCACGCAGCGCACCGACTCGATTCCGACTGCGATGCGTCCGCTTATCGGCGATTGGGTTTGGGGCTGCGATATCTGCCAACTCGTCTGTCCGCCGACGGCAGGGGCGCCTTCGGCGTCCTCGTCGCAGTGGGGACCTCGCGACGGTGAGGCAGAACGTCCTTCGCTCGTCGAGTTGCTGAGTCTGCGCAGCGGCGCCTTTCGCCGGCGCTATGCGAAGACTGCGATGGGCTGGCGCGGTGCCGCGGTGTTGCGGCGCAATGCGGCCGTGGCGCTGGGAAACGCACTCGATCGATCCACCGTCGGCGCGTTGATCGAAAGTCTTCAGCGCGATCCGCACCCGATGGTCCGTGGTCACGTCGCATGGGCTCTTGGAAGAATCGGCTCGCCTCGCGCGATTGCAGCGCTGCGCCGTCACCACGTTGCGGAGAAGGCGGTAGGCGTGCGCGCCGAGATCGACTCCGCGTTGGCACGCTTCGCATGAACCTGCTCGCCGTGGCGACGGCTGCAACGCTCCTCGCGCGAATGGAGACCGTCAATCCGAACTTGCATTCGTTCACTGCGACGCTCCGCGCGCACGTGGCGATGAAATCGTTTCCGTTCCTCTCGGCCGATCTCGTGGGAACCTACTATTATGAGCAACCGGACAAGAACAAAGTGGTCTTCACCGGTGGGGTGCCTGTCGTCGCCCAGCAGTTCGACAAGCTCTACGCACACATCGAGAGCCCCTCGCAATGGCAGGAGCTCTACGCCGTGACGATCGTTTCAGACGATGGCAGAGCGGCCATCTTTAAGCTTGTGCCGCGCCAACACGGAAACGTCGAGCACATTGACGCAACCGTCGACGACAAGAGCGCGACGGTAACCTCG
Organism: Candidatus Cybelea sp.; assembly: GCA_036521295.1. Lineage (GTDB taxonomy): Bacteria > Vulcanimicrobiota > Vulcanimicrobiia > Vulcanimicrobiales > Vulcanimicrobiaceae > Cybelea. The sequence continues at coordinate 1,208 of DATDIA010000249.1, forward strand.
ATGCGGTGGAACTACAATAACGGCGGCTATGCCGAGATGGCCAACCACTATAGCCGCGTCGAGGGGAACCTGCTCGTGGACTCACAGACCGGGCACGTTGCCGAGCCTGGCTATGTGGCCGACATCACGTCGACGATCGGCGATTACAAGATCAACCCGACGCTTTCGGATAGCGTCTTCGAGAGCCAGTGATGGCCATTTCGCTGATCGATGGCTTCAGCCGGCCGATCACCTATCTGCGCGTTTCCGTCACCGACAAGTGCAACCTTCGATGCATCTATTGCATGCCTGAGGGGGGCTTGCCATGGCTGCAGCGAGCGGAGATTCTGAGCTACGAAGAGATCGCGGAGATCGTGCGAGCCGGCGCATCGATCGGAGTTCGTACGATCAGGTTAACGGGCGGCGAGCCGCTCGTGCGACGTAATCTGAGCCGACTAGTTGCGGCGATCGCAGCGGTCCCGGGGATCGACGACATAGCCCTTTCGACGAACGCGTTGCTCTTGGAGGCGCAGCTCGATGAGCTCGTTGCAGCTGGGCTGCGTCGCGTCAACATCTCGCTCGATACTCTGCGAGCGGACCGTTTTGAAGTGATCGCGCGGCGCCCGGGACTCGATGCGGTGATGCGCGCGATCGACGCGGCGGTGAAAGCCGGTCTTACGCCCGTGAAGATCAACTGCGTGGTTATGCGCGGCAAAAATGAGGATGAACTTTGGGACTTTGCCGAGCTGACGCGCGAGCGGGCGATCTTCGTCCGTTTCATCGAACTCATGCCGGTTCACGAGAACCTCGGGTTGCAGCGCGACGCGTACGTCTCCTCGGACGAGATTCTCGAGCGCATCTCCGCAATCGGCGAACTGCGGCCGGTCTCCGGGCCCGCCGGAAACGGTCCGGCGCGATACTTTGCCCTGCCGGGCGCAGCCGGAGCGGTCGGGGTAATTAGTCCTCTCTCGCACGATTATTGCGAGCGTTGCAATCGGGTGCGATTGACGGCCGACGGTCGTCTTCGGCTCTGCCTCTTCGGCGACCACGCGTTCGATCTGCGCTCGCCGCTCCGACAGGGAGCCACGAAGGACGAACTCGCAAGCCTCCTTCGGTCGGCAATGCTCATCAAGCCCGAGCGCCATCATTTGCGCCTGGGCGAGACCGCGTCGAGAATGCGGGCGTTCTCAGAAATCGGCGGTTAGGAGTCTCTCTGGTCACGATTGCAAGCAGCGAGCCGTTGGGTAACAGCGTGGAGGCTTGTCAGGGTATCGACGCAACGGCGATTGCGCAAGCCCGCACAGAGGCCCTGGTTCTCGAGTATCGGACGAAGCTCGCACGGTACGTGCGCCGCATGGTGGGCGACGGCGAGGTTGCGCTCGATCTGACGCAAGAAGTCTTTCTTTCCGCGTACCGCATGCTCCAAGCCGACCCCGCGCGCGAGCTCAACGCCGGCTGGCTCTATCGAGCCGCAACGAATGCGGGAATCTCGTTTCTCCGTCGTCGGAAAATTTTGCGGATGCTTCCGCTCGACCGTGAGATCGACGGTAGCACGTGGCGCGTCGACGAGCGCAGCGCGGCCTCGGTCGATCTTCAGGCAGCGCTGGCGCGTTTGGCTCCTGAGCAGTCGGCGGCGCTGCTGTTGACAAGCTATGCGGGCTATTCGTCAGCGGAGGCGGCCGCGATCCTTGGTACGACCTCAGATGCGGTGCGTCAACGGGTCTGCCGCGCGATGCGTGTTTTGCGAACGGTGATGAAGGAGGTCACGGAGTGACGACGGGTCAGAGCGATTGTACGCTAGCGGAAAGGCTAGCCGGAGCGATAGCGATCGGTGAGGCCCGCGATGACGAACGGGTCGCCTATCGTGCGCACCTCGCCGGCTGTCCGCGCTGCGTGCATGCCCTGGGCGGCGAGCGCGAGATCGAGCGCATCATGAGCGCGGTAGTACGCGCACGCGACGACGAGCGCTGGGAGCCCGAGCGACGGGCAAGGCTCGCAACGCGTCGCATGCGACGCAACACCTGGACTCTCGCGACGGCCCTTGCCGCGGCTGTTGCCCTCGCCATTGGATTGCCGGCGGAGAAGCCGCCGCTTAACGCCCCGCCGCAGCGGGCTCTCTCGCAGCACGATGCGGGTGCGATCGCAGCTCTCAATACTCAGACGGTGCCCCGCCGAGAAGGGCGCGCCGAGTCGCTCAGCGTCGATGCAGCGACGACGTTTTCTACGGCGTTCGACATAGCGGTGGACCAGCGTGGAACCCCGCGCCGCTGCACGATCACAAAGAGCTCGGGATTTCGTTTGGTAGATCGGTCCGTCTGCCGTGCCGCCATGCACGCGCATTATTCGCCGCCAGTGCAGCGTTAGCTGGAGCTCGCTAAAGAAGTACCGAAACGGCCTGCATGGCGGAGAGGCCGTTCATCTATCGCTTTACGAAGGACCTGCGCCTCGACGATCATGCGGGATTAGCCGCGGCCGCAGCGCGTGGACCGGTGCTCCCGTTGCTGGTCATAGACAGCCAGGCGGAAACGAGATTAAAGTCCTCGCCGCGCCGAGCTGCATTCTTCTGCGCCGCCGTGGCTGCTCTCGATGGCGAGCTGCGCGAGCGCGGAAGCAAGCTCGTCGTGCGTCGCGGTAAACTCGAAAGCGCCATCGCGAGCGTCGCCGGCACGGTCGACGCGGTCGGCGTCGCCTGGAGCGCCTCGTACGATTCTGCCGGCATGCAGAGCGATCGGCAACTTCAATCCGAACTCGAGAATCGAGCGCTGACGGCGGCGATCGTTCACGACGCTCCGGCAATCCCGCCGGAAGAGACCGCGGCAGCGCGCAGCGCTACCGGCCCAGGCTATCGCGCGTTCGCGCCCTATTTCGACACCTGGTGGGGCCTTCCGATTACATCGCACGAGCATCCGCTGCTTTTGCGCTTCGCCGTTTGCGACATCGAGAGTGAACCTCTCCCGAATCCCGATGAGTACGGCGCGCCGCGGGGGAGCGTGCCTGCAGGACCCGTCCTCGCGCGGCGTTGCTTCGAGCGTTTCCTGCGAGAGGGAGCCGCGCGCTATGCGACCACCGCGAATATCCCTTCGGAGGACGGGACCTCGCGGCTCTCGGCGCATCTTTCCTTCGGCGCGATCTCGGCGCGCGCGGTCGCGCGCGCCGTTCGAGAGCGTCTTAGCGATCCGTTCGCACTCAGCGAGGAGAGATTTTCGCTGCGCCTCTACCTGCGGGCCCTGGCGCATCGCGATTTTTTCGTGCAGCTTTCGTGGTTTCAGCCGCGGACGCAAGACGAACCGCTACAGGAGAAGATGCGCGACTTCGCGTGGGAGCGGTCCCATGCGGTGCTCGACCGTTGGCGTTCGGGTTCGACGGGTTATCCGCTGGTCGACGCTGGAATTCGGCAACTGCACGCGACGGGATGGATGCATCCGCACGTGCGAGCCGTGGCGGCGTCCTGGCTTTGCTTCGATCTTGGGGTCGATTGGCGGGTCGGGCGCGACGAGTGGGATCGTTGGATAATTGAAGACGATCCCGCGCTTGCCACCGGCAACTGGCAATGGATCGCCGGCGTAGGGGCCGATATGGCGCAGTATCCGCGCATCTACAATCCCGAACGGCAGCGGCGCCGTTACGATCCGGAGGGTCTCTACGTGCGGCGTTGGGTTCCTGAGCTGGAGCAGGTACCACTCGAAGCTTGGCACGGGCGATTGTCAGAGTCACCGCAACTTGCGCTCGCGCTCTATGCCGGGCAGGCCTATCCAAATCCGGCCGTCGACCACGGCGTTGCGGCGCGAGCATTTCTGCGCCGCTATCGCGAGTTTACAGCAGCGAGTTAATCAGAGGCTCCGTTGGGCATGCGCTCGTCGATCCAGCTTCCTACGACCGGAACGCGGACGTCGTCTCCGTTCCAAGTTTTGATTCCGTAATAGACGCTGGCGATCAGAAATAGTATCGGGAGTAACGGCAGCAGAACCCAAGCGGAGAAGCCCATCAACGGCACTTGCGCTATGAGCCAGAGCAGCGCGCCGAAACCCCAGAAGCCTGCGTTAAGGCCTATTGCCTGGAACGCTTGGCGCCGCAGGCTACGCGATTGTTTGCGGTCCAGAAGCGAGAGCAACGCCAAGGGCCACAGCGGATAGCCGAGTGCGACGAGGGCGCGGGATTCGGCTGGATCCGCGGCCTCGGCGACGGTCGCCCGCCCACGGACGCTTGCGGGCGCCGAACGCGGCGGCACCTGACCGGCGATCTGTTGGCGGGTAGCGGTTGCCGCCTCGACCTTGGCCGCGAGACGGCAACTCGGGCAGCCGCCGCGTTCGTCGCGGCATGTTGCGCAGATCGGCTTGCCGCAATCCGCGCAGGGCGCGACCGACGGTACGTTCGAGTGAAAATAGCAGTCCATGTGGCTTTCCCGGTCCTCCTCCAAAGTGTTGCCGTCATCACGTACCGGACCGCGCTGGGGGAGGTTTCATCCGTGCGAGACGGCAAGACCGTGCCGCCGATGAGCCGCCGCTCGATTCTCTCGCGGTTGGTGCGCGAGGCGCGACCCTACTACCCGCGCCTTGCGCTTGCCATGACGATGGGTGTATTGGCCGGCGTGCTCTCCATCGTTCCTCCAATTGCCTTTCGCATCATCATCAACGATGTGCTCATCCCGATCCACGGGCGGTCGCCTGACTTGAAGGCGTTGTACCTGGCATTAGGTCTGACTGCGGTCGCGCTCGTGCTTGCCAACTGCGCAATTTATGGGCAGACGTACCTCACGGCATGGAGCGGGCAGCATCTCGTCGCGCGTCTCCGAGTGCGGCTCTTCGACCGGCTGCTGAACCTGCCGCTCGGCGAGTTCGACAAATGGCGCCCCGGCGAGCTCATGGCGCGCTTTTCGACCGACCTCCAAATCATGATCGATGCGGTGAGCGTTTCGGTCCCTCAACTCGTCGTTGCGCTCGCCACTTTTGCGTCCTCGTTCGCGACGATGATCTATTTGGATTGGCTCCTGACGCTCTCGCTCGTGCTGGTCGCCCCAATCGTATCGCTGGCGGTCTCGAACTTCCAACGCTTGATTTCGGCGAGCACGCATTCTGCGCAACAGCGAATAGCCGACCTTACTGCAAATCTTGCAGAGATTCTTGGAGGCCAGCGAGTCGTCAAATCGTTCGCTCGTGAAGAGTTCGAAGTCGCGCGATTTCGTAATCGAAACGATGACTTCTTCGGTGCGTACATGAAGCTGACGCAGTTCATTCAAACGCAACCGCTGGTGATTTCGACGATCATGGTTATGGCGGTCGTCGCCATCATGTGGCTTTCCGTTCGGGAGGTCTTGGTTGGCCGCCTCGACACGGGACGAGTCTTCATGTACTGGGGTTTGCTGGTGAACTTAATGAATCCGATGAATCGCGTAGCGGCCTTTTTCGGCGACATTAGCAAGGCGGTCGTCGGAGCCGGTCGCGTCTTCGAACTACTCGATCTTCCCGTTGAAGTGCGAGATCCCGTTGGTGCGATACACCTGCCGCCGGTGCGCGGCCGCATCGAATACGCCGACGTCACGTTCCGTTACACGCTCAAAGAGCCGCCTGCGCTCAACCACGTCAACGCTACCATCGAGGCGGGAGAGATTGTCGCACTCGTCGGACCCTCCGGCGCCGGCAAGACGACGATCGTAAACCTCGTCCCGCGTTTTTATCAGCCTCAAGAGGGTCGCGTCCTTCTCGATGGCCTCGACATAGGAACGGTCCGGCTCTCGGACCTGCGAGCGGCGATCGCAATCGTTCCGCAAGAGGTGCAGCTCTTCCGCGGTTCGATTCTCGAGAACATTCGTTACGGCCGAATTGGCGCGACCGACGCCCAAGTACGCGCGGCCGCACGCGACGCTAATGTTGACGAGTACGTTCAAAGCTTTCCGGACGGTTACGCCACTCAAGTTGGGGAACGCGGCATGCGTCTCTCCGGCGGAGAGCGCCAGCGCATCGCGATTGCGCGGGCCGTCTTGCGAGACCCCCGCATCTTGATTCTCGACGAGGCGACGAGCGCGCTCGACAGTCATTCCGAGGCAATGATCGAGCAGGCTCTCGATCGGCTCTTGCCCGGGCGCACGACCTTGATCATCGCGCACCGCCTCTCGACGGTCCGGCGGGCCGACAAGGTGCTCTTCATCGAGGCCGGGCGGGTCGTCGAGATCGGCACCCACGACGAGTTGCTGGCAAAGGGGGGCGCTTATGCGCGCCTTCACAAGGCCCAGTTTTCGTTTGGAAGCCCCTGACTCTCGCGCCTCAAGATCGTCGCCGGCCGATCATTCAAGGCCTCCTGGCCGGAATCCAACAATATGGCCGCGAAGAAGACGGCACCTGGGACATCCTCCTTCGAAGTGATGCTTTTGAGCGAGGGGTGCCCCTTTAAATTTAGCCTCCCAGAAAGGAAGCGCAGTTGAACCAAGGATTCACCGTATGGCTTACGGGCCTGTCCGGCGCGGGCAAGAGCACGATTGCCGAGGTACTCGCGCCGGAGCTGACCGCTCTCGGCTGCCACGTCGAGGTGCTTGACGGCGACGAGGTCCGCACCCATCTCTCGAAGGGACTTGGATTCAGCCGAGAAGACCGCGACATCAATATCGGGCGCATTTCGTTCGTGGCTTCGCTGCTGGTTCGGCATGGCGCGGCCGTGATCACCGCAGCGATTTCGCCGTACGCTGAGGCGAGGGCTGAAGCGCGTCAGCGAATCGGCAATGCCCGATTCGTCGAAGTCTACGTGCGCT
>DATDIA010000250.1:0-10908 GCA_036521295.1 Candidatus Cybelea sp.
GCGCCGAGTTCGTCGACGACTTCGCGGACGCCCGATGCCGTCGGCGGTCCAACCAACTCGTAGAACGCGCTCGCCGCTGCGCGTGCATAGAGCAGCGCGCCGGCCGGACTTTGCAATCGCGAAAGCTTGAGGATTTCGACGGCGGGAGTTTGCGGAAGCGAACCGCGCGCGCTGACGAAAACCGTTTGCGGCTGTAACCATAGGCGCGGCTTTGGTCGAATCTCATCGGAGCGCGCCGGGTCACCCTCTCGCCCGATCGAAGCAAGGCCGATTCGCCGTCCCGCCGCACTGGCGGCATCATAAATGGCGCGCAGCGCCGTCGTCTTACCGACGTCCCTGCCGATGCCGACGACGAAGATCGAGCGTGCATTCGCGGCGCGCGCAAGCTCCAGGAGTTCCGATCCAACTCGCACGCTTAAGGAACCTCTGGAGAAGTCGCTGCACCGATCGCGGCTAGCGGTTTCCCCGTAGATCGAGGCGCGCCCGAGGGAGCATAGTGGAATCCTACGTGACTGAGGGCGCAACAAAGAGATGCGGCGAAACTGCCGCCGCCCCAAGGGTTTGGTCGGAAAGGCGGTTCAAACGATCGGTACATGGACTTCTTCAGAGGTTCCTGACACTTCAGCTATCCGATGCGCAGCGCCTTGAGCGTGGCGAAGACGATGCCGGTGAGCGAAAGCAACAGACCGCCGATAAAGGCGGCGTTGCGCTCCGCAAATCGTCCGAGCCATCGTCCGAGCGTCAAGCCGCACAAGGTTGACGCGATCGATATGCTCGCGATGATGATCAGTGAGATCGGCATTGGCACGCCGATGTAAAGAATCGAGAAGCCGATGCCGAGCGAATCGAGGCTAATCGCAAGCGACGCCAGCATGAGTCCCCGGCCGTGAGCCAGATCGAGCCTCGACGTGACGCTCAGATTGGTGCGGCTTTCGCGCATCATGTAGGCACCCAAGCCGATGAGGGCGGCAAAGCCAAAGTATCCCGCGGCCTGCCCAATGAGCCGGCCCGCGACCAGACCAATGCCCGCTCCGAGGAGATTCATCCCGACTTCCGCGCATGCAAAGGCTATGCCGATGCGCACTTTGTTCCGAGCCGGGATTCCGCGAACGCCGACCCCGACGCTTACCGCAAAGACGTCGAGCGCGAGCGCAATCGCGATCAGGAGGACCTTGAAAAATGCCGCGCTCACTAGCACGCTTTGCGCGACGACCTGGTGAAGCTTCCTGCATGATGCGCCCGTGGCCGGGTCTGATCTTTTTCTTTGCCACCTTCGTGTTGCTTGCGGCACTGATTGCGCCGGTCGCCGCCCTCGTCGCCGCGATGCCCCCCGGGGAAGCCGTACGGACCTTCGCCCGAATAGGCGGCGACGCGTTGCGCGTTTCGTTCCTCGCGTCTGCCGGGGCGACGTTCGTTGCGACGTTGCTCGGCGTGCCGGCGGGATACTTCCTCTCCCGCCTGGCGCCGAGGCTGCGTGCGAGCGCGATCTTCTTGTTGGCCCTGCCGCTCGCATTCCCACCCGTGGCATCGGGAATAATGCTCGTCTACGCACTCGGCACGAACTCGCCGGTAGGCGCGTGGCTCTCTGTGCGCGGCCTTACCGTACCGGATTCGCTGCTCGGCGTCGGCGTTGCCGAATTCTTCGTCTCTGGATCGTTCGTTGCGATCGCGGCGACGGCGGCATTTGGAGGGCTCGATTCCATCTATGGAGATTCGGCGCGCACGCTGGGTGCGAGCGAATGGCGAATCTTCACCCGCGTGGCTCTGCCCGCGGCCGCAGGAAGCATCGGGGCCGGGGTCGCGTTTGCGTGGCTTCGCGCGGTCGGAGAATACGGCGCGACTAGCATTCTTGCGTTCCATCCTACCTCGTTGCCGGTCGCGCTCTACGTTGCGCTCTCCGCTTCGGGGGTGCGCGAAGCGCTTGCCCTTTGCTACGGCTTTGTCGTTTTGGTTGCCATCGTTCTCGCTGCGGCGTGGGTTCTGCGGCGAGGCGTCGTACATTAGAGGCGTGCTCCAGAAGAACTTTTATTTCCTGGCCCGTCGTTTCGTCGCCGGCGAGGGGATCGATTCTGCGATTCGTGCCGTCCGCGCGTTAAACGGTCAAGGCATGTCGGCAACCCTCGACTTTCTAGGGGAAGACGTTCTCGAGCGAGATGCGGCGCTGCGCCAGCGCGAGGTCTACATCGAGATGCTCGACGCTATTGCGGCAAGCGCAGTGGATTCGAACGTATCGGTCAAGCTCACCGCGATGGGTTTGCTGGTCGACGAAGGCCTTGCCTTCGAAAACCTGATGGCGATCGTCGAGCGTGCAGAGCGCAACGCGGACCCTTTCGTTCGCATCGATATGGAAGGCTCGGACGTGCTCGACGCGACGCTGCGCCTCTTTACGCGCGCCTTCGCGCAGCGCAAAAACCTCGGGCCGGTTTTACAAGCTTATCTCAAGCGCACGTCCGCCGATGTCGATCGCGCTATCGAGCTCGGCGCACGGGTTCGACTCTGCAAAGGCGCCTACAACGAACCGGCCGAGATCGCCTATAAGCGCATGGCCGAGATTCGTGAAAACTATCTCTATTTGGTCCGCAAGCTGTTAGAGCACGGACACTATCCAGGAATTGCAACGCACGACCATCGGTTGATTGCCGCCGTCAAGCAGTTCGTGGCCGAGCGCCGGATCGGCAACGATCGCTTCGAATTTCAGATGCTCTACGGTTGTCGCCCAAGGGTCCAGCGCGAAACCGTCGCGCAGGGATATCGTTTGCGCGTCTACGTTCCGTTTGGAACGCATTGGGCAGGCTATTTTTACCGCCGCGTGCTCGAGCGCCGAGAGAACGCACTCTTCGCGCTTTCTTCCATCATCTCGCGCTAGCCGATGTCACCCTGAGCTTTGTCGAAGAACGAGGGATGCGAGCAGTTGTCCAGCGCGTCGCACGGGCGCGCGTCAGCGTAGCGCAGCAATCGATCGCAGAGATCGGTGCCGGACTGCTGGCGCTTTTGAGCGTCGGCGCCGACGACAACGACGGCGACGCGCGTGCGATGGCCGAAAAGGTTGCGGGGCTGCGAATCTTTCCCGACGATCGCGGACTGATGAACCGCTCGCTGCTCGATACCGGAGGGGAGTTGCTGCTCGTTTCGCAGTTCACATTGCACGGCGATGCGCGGCGGGGGCGCCGTCCCTCGTTCGTCGGCGCAGCCAAAGAGCCGCAGGCGCGAGAGCTCTACGAGCTGACGGGGCGTGAACTCCAGGCTCGCAGCGTGGCCGTCGCCTATGGCGAGTTCGGCGCTCAAATGGACGTCGAGCTGGTCAACCGCGGGCCAGTGACGATTCTTCTCGATACCAAGCATGCTTTCTGACGGTTGCTTGACCCCTTCGAGCGATCTTTCTCATGAGGCCCCAACCTTGCGTAAGAACTTTGAGGCCGCACGCTGCGTTGTAGTAAGTGGAGCAAGCCTTCCGCCTCTTGGCGGAGTTACAACACAGGTGGAAAGAATCATGATTACGGAACAGAACAGGCGTGGTGGCGGCATGTCCGTCCGGGAAGCCGGCCAAAAAGGCGGCGAAACCGTTAAGCATAAATACGGCGCCTCGTTCTACGAGGAGATCGGTCGCAAGGGCGGATTGGCAACCAAACTAGCCCACGGCCACGAGTTTTACGAGCAGATCGGCAAAAAAGGCGGAAAAAAGGGCGGCGAAGCCACGCGCGATCGTTACGGCCCCAACTTCTACGAACGCATCGGTCAAAAGGGTGGACAGAAAGTTAAACAACTCATCGAAGAGGGTAAGCGCGCAGCCGACCGCAAGCAGCGGGCGAGCTAAAACGTCCCGGCTAGGGCCGAGCCTACTCCTGTTCGTCTTCGCATTCCTAGCAATTTCCATTGGAACGGCGGGGGCTTATCCCATGCCCCCGACGCCCATGCCGAAAGCGACTCCCAGCCCGACGGCGCCTCCTCCCGGAAACGTCCTGCCTTTTGACTCGACGTTGCTCTTCGTGCTCGATGAGCCGATCTCGTCGAAGGCTTCCAAGGCTGGACAGCTCGTGCGGGCCCACCTCAGGAATGCGATCGTCATTGGGAGCCGCACTATTGCTGCGGCAGGGGCTCCGGCCACGATTCGAATCGTCGACTCCTCGGCGTCCGACATCGCCGATACGTATGGCTTCGTGGATATCTTCTTCGAGCCGCTCGCGTTGCCGGACGGACGGGTATTGCCGTTGCGCACTCCAGTCGCTCGGCTCACACCAAACGTCTCAGCGGGACACGAATCGACCGTCGGTGCGGAAGACACCGTCGGCGATATATTCGTGCCGTATTACCCCCTCTATCAGATCTTCCGCAAAGGAAAGAACTTCGTGCTCGGGGCGGGATCGGTTATTCCCGCCAACATCGAAGCGACGCTCACCGCGCAGCCCAACGGCGCGATCGCGATCGTCACGCCGCCGCCCCTGCAGGCGAGCGGCGAGACTCCCAATGCGACGTTTCCCGTGATGCCTTTGGCGACGCCATTCGGTCCGGGCGCTACGCCGCGCCCCCGCCCGACGCCTCGCCCCTCTCCTTCACCCTCGCCGACATCGTCGCCGCGCATCTAAATTCGCCAAGCTCGTAGGCCGCGATGCTTTGGAGCTGGGTTCCTCGAAGAGCGTGCCGCAGAAAGTGAGGTAATCGTGCGCATCCGGATGACGTACGCCCTATCGATTTTTGCGCTGGCTGCCATCCCGGCATTTGCAGCCACGCCTGCGCCCAAAGCAACGCTTTCACCGGTGCCGCAAGGCACGGAGGTCGCGTTCGTCAAGGCAATCCAGAAGGATCTCATGGCGCGCTTCCCAACGGCGCAAGACGCGGAGAAAGCCGGCTATTTTCGATACGGCAACGAGGACGAAGACGGCGCGATTAGCTACGCCAATTTACATTGGCAGAGCGGCAATCCGCAGCAGCCCAGCCAGCTTTGGTACGACGTGCACGGTAATCTGCTGGGTGCAGATTTCTCGGTTTTGCAGAGCGGATCGCCCGCGCCGCCGTCCATTTGGGGCGTCGACTATCAACGCTGGATTTCGTTTCGCGAACACGTCCATTACATTCTAGCCGGACCAAACGGTACTGAAATCTACGGCGCCACCAGCGACAAGAAATTCGTTGCAGCGGGTGGCACCGTCGATGACCCGCAAGCCGCAACGCTCGTCAAGATGGGAATCGCGAAGAGCACTGCCGAGGTCAAGCGCGTCTTCCTCTTCCCGTCGATTTGGGACCTCATCGTCTGGATCAAGCCAAACCCCAACGGCGCCTTCGCCGACAAAAATCCGCTCGTCATTCCGTCCGCTAATGCGGAAAAGGACGACATGTAAGGCCGTGCCTTCCGGCTGAAGGCTACTTAGGAACGCAGTACGTTTGGGCGGCAGTCAAGGCGACGTCGGCTGCCTTGTCTTCGTGTGTCGAAATGACGTCGCGCTGGCCGTTGAAGCGCAGATAGCTTTTGATGTTGCGCGCGTCGGCCGGCGCGGCCATATCTTGCGGATCGAAGCCGCCGAGCGTCGGATGGAATCTGTTGGGATTTGTCTGCAGCATTGTCTGGTATAAGCTTTGAACGTCGATCGAGAGCTGACGCTGGTGATCGTACGCCGTTTGCAGCTCTTGGGCTGCCTTGTGAATTTGCGCGACGGCTTGAGGGTCGCTCGTGAGGCGAGAGCCGTCACGCAGCTCGTTGATCTCGCGCTGGATCGCGGCGAGTGACTCCGTCAACTCCGTCTCTTGGCGCCCCAAGGCATCGCGAATGTGCAGGAATTGCTGGACGTAATTCGGTGCGTTGAACATCGTGTTGAAGTCGTCGAGCTGAACGCTGACGCGATCCAGAGTGCGGTCGTTGGCCAGCATGGGAACGAGCGCGTCGTTGAAGTGCTCGGCGAGGGACTTGCAGTAGGGTGAGGAGATGACCGTGATAATCGTTTTGGGTTCCCGCGGTGCCGGCGAGGGAGCGGGAACGATCACGGCCAGGACGATGGTTAGCAGTTTTAAGACGAACATCGGTTTCGCGCCTTATTCGTTCGTCCAATAATCCTTAAGGGCCTTGCCCCGCGAAGGGTGCCGCAGCTTGCGCAACGCCTTGGCCTCGATCTGCCGTATGCGTTCGCGCGTCACGCCGAACTCCTGACCAACCTCTTCAAGCGTTCGCTGGTGACCGTCCTCCAAGCCGAAGCGAAGGACGAGAACCTTGCGCTCGCGCTCGGTAAGGTTTTGGAGCACGTCCTGCATCTTCTCCTTGAGAAGCATCACGGAGGCCGCCTCGGCCGGCGCTACCGCTTCCTGGTCCTCGATGAAGTCGCCGAGGTGAGAGTCTTCTTCTTCGCCTATCGGCGTTTCGAGCGAGATCGGCTCTTGCGAAATCTTCATGACCTCGCGCACCTTTTCGGGCGTCAGCCCCATCGCCTCGGCGATCTCTTCGACCAGCGGCTCGCGTCCGAGCTCCTGCAAGAGCTGACGAGAGACTTTGATCAATCGGTTGATCGTTTCGACCATGTGGACGGGAATGCGAATGGTGCGCGCTTGATCGGCAAGCGCCCGCGTGATTGCCTGACGAATCCACCACGTTGCGTAAGTTGAGAACTTGTATCCCTTGCGATAGTCGAATTTTTCGACGGCGCGAATTAAACCAAGGTTCCCTTCCTGAATCAAATCGAGAAAGAGCATGCCGCGCCCGACGTACTTCTTCGCAATTGAAACGACGAGCCGCAAGTTGGCTTCGGTGAGCTGGCGTTTCGCTTCTTCGCCGTTGTCGACAATGCCCGAATCGGCGGAGCCGTCGCGGCGCGACTCGAGTTCCCCGGCCTCGATCCGCATCGCCAAAGACTTCTCCTGATCCATCGAGAGCAACGGGACGCGTCCGATCTCCTTGAGATACATGCGGACGGGGTCGTCGAGCGAAAGACTGTCGGGGACCGTCTCCTCGACCTCTTCCTCCCGCTCGGCGCCGGCCTTTTCGTCCTTTTGTTCATCGGCGAGCTCGATGCCGGCCGCGGCGAGTTCTTCGAAAAACTCCTCGAGCTGTTCCGGACTGATCTCTTCGAGAACGTCGAACGCGACGCTGATCTCTTCATAGGTCAGCGAGCCCTGGCTTTTGCCGCGCGTGATAAGCTTCTTCTTGAGCTCGTCGAGCGTGGCCGGCGGCAGCTCGGTAGTGGTACTGCCTCCCTTTTTACGTGCCATTCTCTTCGCTTTCACCTCCTTTCCATTTCGTCCTTATCGTTTGAGCTTCGCGACGAGCGCCTCGAACTCTCCGCGTAGCTCCTGCGACACCGCTTTACCGCTCGTAAGGCGATCGTCAATGAGATCCGAAAGCTCTCGATATCGCTGCCGCTCGTTCTCGAGCTCCAATCGCTCGACCACCCGATCCAAATGCGCGCGCCGCTCCTGCGAGTCGCCGTAGCGAACGGCCGAGCTGCGGTCGCGCCGCCCGATCTCGGCGAGAAGATCGAGCGTCCCCTGGTCTTCCGCAAAGAGCCCGAATACGTCGGCCGTCGTTGTTAACGTGCCGGCCGCCTCGACAATTCGCTCGTACACCCGGCGATAGACCTCATTTCGGAAGCGCGACGCGCCGATGCGCCCGCCGTACTCGCCGCCGAGCGCGGGCTCTTCAAGCAAAATGCTCAAGACCTCGCGTTCGAATGAGAGCGGCTCGACCGACGTAGAAGCGTGGCGGCTTTGCGCGAACGGCGCTGTACTCTGCGGAACGAAGTTTGCGCTGTCGGCGAAAAATCGGCTATTTCGAAGGTCGTCAACGTTCACCTGCAACCGCCCTGCAACATACACTCGCCACCGGTCCCACTCCTCGCGCGGCGCCAAGGTGCGGATGAGTGCTTCGGCCTTCGGTGCGGCCCGCGCCGGAGAGTCGAATCCGGCGCGAAGCCGTTCAACCTCCGTGTCGATCCTAAACTGCAACGCTGGTTTGGCCGCTTCGAGGAGACGGCGAAACTGCTCCGCGCCGTGGAGGCGAACGAAACTGGCTGGGTCATCATCAGGAGGGAGGAGCACGATTCGCACCGACGATCCGGTGTGCTCGATCTCCTTAGACGCGACCTCGATGGCTTTGGTTGCAGCCGCGCTCCCGGCTGCGTCGCCATCGAAGCAGAGGAAGACGTACTCTGCATATTTGCGAAGTTCAGCCGCTTGCTCGGCGGTGAACGACGTACCGAGTGCTGCTACGGCATTTTCCAATCCGCCTTGATGAAGGGCGATGCAATCGAAATAGCCTTCGACGACGATGAGTGTGCGGTCGCTCTGCGCGGCGCGGCGCGCCAAGTTCAGCGCGAAGAGATGGTGGCCTTTCGTGTAGACCGGCGTGGTCGTCGTATTGAGATACTTCGGCTCGCCTTCGCCGACGGCGCGTCCGCCGAAAGCAATGACTTCTCCCGTTGTGGAGTAAGTCGGCACCATCAGACGGTTGCGGTAAAAATCGTAATAGCCGTGCTGTCCGCTCTTTACGAGACCGGCTCTGCTGGCTAGGGCGAGGTCTACCTGGTTACGCTCGAGTTCGGAGACGAGCCCATTCCACGAATCTGGAGCATACCCCAAACAAAATCGCTCGACCGTAGCCGCGGAGAACCCGCGTTGACGGTAATAGGCTCGAGCGCCGGCGCCCCGATCGTCCGCGAGCATCCGCACAAAATAGGCGGCCGCGATGCGATTTGCTTCGTACATCGCTTCGCGTTCGCTGCGCGCGCGGATCGCCCGCGGATTCTCCGGTTCGAGCTCGACGCCGGCCTTGCTCGCAAGGGTGCGCACCGCATCGACGAACCCGACGTTTTCGGATTTCTGCACGAAGGTGATCACGTCTCCGCCTGCACCGCAGCCGAAGCACTTGAAGAAGCCGCGATCCGGATGAACGTGAAACGACGGCGTCTTCTCGGCGTGAAAAGGGCAAAGGCCCACAAGATCGTTGCCTCGCTTTTTAAGCGGCACGTGCGCGCCTATGAAGGCCGCGATGTCGACACGAGCTCGGATTTCCCGAAGGACGTCTTGATCGTATTTCACGATGACCGATCTAGGACTTTCGTCACCGTGTGAGAAGTTTCCGTTGCGACGAGTGAAGCGCATCTTTGACCCCGTTCATCATTTTATCGAGTTATCCACGCCGGAGGCACAGCTCCTCGATCTGCCGGTGATGCAACGGCTGCGCCGCCTACGGCAGCTGGGGTTGGCATACGTCGCATTTCCCTCTGCAGAGCACTCGCGCTTCACGCACGCACTCGGTGCGCTCGCGATGGGGACTCGAGCATTCGACGTGTTATTTTCCGGCGGCCAAGCCTTCTTCGGCGATTCCGAAGGCGCTTCGTATCAGCGCCGGGTGCTCCGAGCGGCGTTGCTGCTTCACGACGTCGGGCACGGCCCGTTTAGCCATTCCTGCGAGAGCGTGCTGGGGGTTGCGCACGAACAGCGCACCGCCGATTTGATCGCGCTCCCTGAGGTCGCGCGCGGCATCGCTAAGCTCGAAGTCGATGCCGGCGACGTCTTGGGTTTGATCGTAGGCGATTCTCAGAGCCGCTACCCCGCGCTGCGCGAGCTGGTGAGCGGACCGAATCTCGACGCCGACCGAATGGATTACTTGCTGCGAGACGCCTACTTTACGGGCGTAGCGACCGGGCGTTACGACGCGGACCAGTTGATTGCGTCACTGCGAATGTTCGAGCGCGATGGGCGGCTTGTGGTCGGCATCGATCGGCGAGGCGTGGTCGCGCTCGAGTCCTTCGTCATGGCAAGGTATATGATGTTCGCCTCGGTTTACTTTCATCACACGACGCGGATGTTCGAGCGCGTGCTGCACGACGTGCTTCGAGATCTCTGGCCCGATCCGCGCGCGCTCGATTCCGTCGATGAGTTCCTACGCTGGGACGACTTTCGGGTGCTCAACTCGCTCGACGACGAACGGAGCGAAGCGGCCCGCGCTCTTCGCAACCGCATCAGAATCTATGCGCTGGCGGCTGAGTTCAACGCGGAGCGAGACCTGCATGCCTTCGAAGCCTGCTATGCTGCCTTGCGCGAGAGGTTCGGGGAGGCGAATGTTTGGGCCGACACGCAAGCACAACTCTTGCATCGACTGCCGTTCGGGCTCGGGGCTGAAGCGACCGTCTGGGTCGACGGGCCCGGCGGCGCCGTCGACGCTCGCGAAGTCTCCGATCTCATCGCGAAACTCAGCGGCAAGGCGTATTGGCGCAAGCTTTTCATTCGCCGCCCCTCGCCAAGCTCAGGACCGGCTGACGTCAACGTGGCACAAGCGCGCCGGCTCTGCGCCGAAATCATCGCGGCGCATCGTCCGCGGATCTCTCCTACGCCCGCGCTACGTTAACGTGCCGATTGCCGATTGGGCCGCGGAGAGACGCGCTATTGGAACGCGATACGGCGAACAGGAAACGTAGTCGAGTCCCAGCCGGTCGCAGAACGCGACGCTGCTCGGCTCGCCGCCGTGCTCGCCGCATATCCCGATCTTCAAGCCCTCGCGCGCCCCACGTCCCAGTCGGACCGCCTGCTGCATCAGCTCGCCGACGCCGCGCCGATCGAGAACCTGAAACGGGTCTTCCTTCAGGATTCGCTTCGCGAGATAGACCGGTATAAACGAAGCTTCGGCGTCGTCGCGGCTGTAACCGTAAGTCGTCTGGGTCAGGTCGTTGGTGCCGAATGAGAAGAACTCGGCATGCGGGGCGATCTCATCGGCGACGACGCAGGCTCGAGGCAGCTCGATCATCGTTCCGATCCGGTACGCGAGCTCGACGCGACGCTCGGCCTGCACCTTGTCGGCAACGCGTTTGGCGGCCTCCCGCGTGACTTGCATCTCTTCCTTCGTGCCGACGCCCGGAATCATGACGTCGGGTCGGGCGTCGACGCCCTCGAGTCGCAGATCGCAGGCCGCTTCGAAGATCGCGCGCACTT
>DATDIA010000251.1:0-4458 GCA_036521295.1 Candidatus Cybelea sp.
GAAAATGAAATCCACCGTAGAACCGTTGCAAGCCGGGCAATCCGTCCGCCCGAGCGAGGAATTCTTGGATCGTGGCGAGACGCAGATCCGCAGCGGCGCGCGAAACGTCGGAGAGAGACGCGAGCCTATCGCGGCGCGCTAGCGAACGCGTCGTCGCCAGCGCCTGCGAATCGTTCATCGGCGAAGGTGCGAGCCAGACGATACCGTAACGTTGCTTGAAGAGGCGCGATACGGTGGCATAGGCGACGTGCGGATTCGCAATCGGGGCCAGATGGAGTACGTCGATGAGCGCCGTGCCGGTATATTCCGGATAGAGGTCGATGTTGCCGCGCTCCATCGCCGCCATCGCAATCTGCGTCGATCCGAGATTAAAAAGACGCTCGACGCGTATTCCTGCGGCTTCGAGCGACTGCGCATAGATCTCCGCGATCACGAAGGATTCGGTGAAGTTCTTCGAGCCGACGCGGATTGCCGAGCGGTCGAAACCGCATCGCGCGGCCAACGGCGTTGCCGCTACCAACGCCAAGGCGCGACGACGGGATAAAGCCTGTGCCGAGCTGGTTGAAGCGGTCACGCGCGAGCTGCTACGAGCCGTCCCGCGAGGCTCAAAGCCAAGTCGGCGCCGAGGGCCAGCGCCGCGACCGCTGCGGCACCGGTAAAAAGCAACGCGGGATCGTCCGTCTGCAGCCCACGAACGATTTCGTCGCCAAGACCGCCGGCGCCGATGAACGTCGCCAGCGTTGCGCTGGCGATCGTTTCGGTCGTCGCCGTTCTCAAACCGGTGAAGGATACCGGCAACGCAAAGGGCACCACGATGCGCGCGAAGCGTTGGGTCGGCGTCATGCCCATGCCCGTTGCCGCGTCGAGTGCGGCGAGCGGTACGCCTCTTATGCCGAGATCGACGCTGATAACGAGCGGAGGAATCGCCAGCAACGCGAGTGCAACGATTGCCGGCGTCGCACCGACGCCAAGCCACGGCAGCAGTAACATGAGCACCGCCAGGCTTGGAAGCGTGCGCCCTATCCCCGCTATTGCCAAAACTGCGCTACGCAACGCCGCCGACTCGGCAGCAAGGATGCCCAGGGGAACGCCGACCGACAATGCCAGCGCGAGGGCCGAGAGGGCGAGGACGAGATGCTCGGCGACGTGCTTGGTGAAATCGGGCATGCAAACAAGTTTTTTGCCGAACGGGAGGCGAAACCCGGCCTAAACCGCTAAGCAGAGAAATTCGATGATTACCCAGCCGCAGCCCAGGCAGACAACGGTTTCCGTTGCTACCCTTGACGATCCCTCGCTCTACATCAGCCGTGAGTTGTCGTGGGTCGAGTTCAACGATCGCGTCCTCGAGGAAGGGCTCGACGCTCGCAACCCGTTGCTCGAGCGGCTGAAGTTTGTCGCGATATACGGAACGAATCTGGACGAGTTCTTCATGATCCGCGTTGCCGCGATCAAGCAGCAAATCGAGGCACAGGTCGTCCGTCGTTCGGAAGACGGCCGAACGCCGACCGAGCACCTTGCGGCGATCTCCGAACGGCTGCGCGCATCGCTGCCGAAGCAGATGCAGTTGCTCAACGGAGAGCTGTTGCCGGCGCTCGAACGCGAAGGCATCCGATTGATGCGTGTCGCCGACCTCAACGACGAGACGCAGAGCGCGCTCGAGCGAACGTTCGACGATAGCGTCTTTCCGGTGCTGACGCCACTGGCGGTCGACAGCGGACATCCGTTTCCCTACATTTCGAACCTTTCGCTTTCGCTTGCGGTCGAGCTCGAGGAAGCGACGCCCGACGGCGTCGAGCTTCATTTCGCGCGGGTCAAGATTCCACCGACACTCCCGCGGTTCGTTCCGGTCGAGGGTGGAAGTGCGAGCGAACGCCGTTTCGTGCTACTCGAAGATCTGATCGCGCACCATCTCGACGTTCTCTTCCCCGGCATGCACGTGCGCGAGTCGTACCTCTTCCGCGTGACGCGCGACGCAGACCTCGACCTGCAGGAAGACGAGGCCGACGACCTATTACGGGCGATCGAATCGGAGCTGCGGCGACGGCGCTTCGGCGAGCCGGTGCGCCTCGAGCTGGAGCGCGGAATGCCCGAATACATGCGCGACTTTCTCTGCAATTCGCTCGAGATGGCGCCGGTCGATTGTTACGAGATCGAGGGGCTGATGGCCTTGAGCGATCTCTGGCAGATCGTGAACTTGCCGGGCTACGAGCACCTGCGCGACAAGCCGTTCATGCCGGCCATTCCTAAGCGCCTCATCGGCGTCACGGACATCTTTACGCAAATTCGAGAAGGCGACATTCTGCTGCACCATCCCTACGACTCGTTCGATCCCGTCATCCAGTTCGTACGCCAAGCCGCCGAAGATCCGAAGGTTCTCGCCATCAAAGCGACGCTCTATAGAACTTCAGGCAAAAACTCGCCGATCGTGCGCGCGCTGCTGACAGCCGCCGAGAACGAAAAGCAAGTCGCCGTGGTCATCGAGCTCAAGGCGCGTTTCGACGAAGAGAACAACATCGAGTGGGCGAAGCGGCTGGAACGTGCCGGCGCTCACGTCGTCTACGGCTTCGCGAACCAAAAGGTCCACGCCAAGACGCTTTTGGTGGTCCGTGAAGACGAGGACGGCCTCCGGCGTTACATGCACTTTGGAACCGGCAACTACAACGAAAAGACCGCCCTTCTCTATACCGACCTGAGCCTCTTCACGTGCCGGCCCGAGCTCGGCGCCGACGATACCCAGCTCTTCAACGCCCTGACGGGATTCTCAAAGGTGACCGATTACGAAGATCTTTGGGTCGCCCCCGTAACGTTCCATCGTGAGCTCATCGCTCGCATCGATCGTGAAACCGAGCACGCCCGCGCGGGCCGCCCTTCGGGCATTCGCGCAAAGATTAACGCAATCACCGAAATCGACGTCGTACGAGGGCTGTATCGTGCCTCGCAAGCCGGGGTGCCGATCGATCTGCTCGTGCGAGGAATGTGCGTGCTTCGCCCGGGCGTGCCGGGCGTGAGCGAGAACATTCGCGTACGCAGCATCGTCGGACGTTTTCTCGAGCATTCGCGGATATTCGTCTTCGAAAATGGCGGAGAGCGCGAGACACACATCGCGAGCGCGGATTGGATGGGGCGCAACCTCGATCGCCGCGTCGAACTCGCCGTTCCGGTTCTCGACCCGGTGATGGCAGAGACGCTGGGATCTCACGTGCTCACTATCCTGCTTGCCGACAACGTCAAGAGCCGCGAACTGCAGGAGGACGGCAGCTACCGCCGGCTTTCGCCGCGCTCGGGTGAGATGCCGATCGATGCCCAACGTGTCTTCCTCACGCAGGCGCAGAGCCTCGGGTAGCGAGCTCGAGCACGATCTTCCACTCGTGAGGCATCACCGGCTGCACCGAGAGGCGCTGTCCGCGCTGCAGCAATGCCATGCCCATGAGTCGCGGCTCGGCTCGCATGCCTGACAGCGTTACGGGATGGACGAGCTCTTCGACGTAGGCGACGTCCACCATGAACCAGATTGGGTTATCTTTCTTCGCGCGTCCGTCGAAATATTCGCTCGCACGGTCGAATTGCGTGAAATCGGGATACGAGGTCTTGACGATTTTGCAGATGCCGACGGCCGCCGGTTGCGCGATGCTTGAATGGTAGAAGAGCGCGAGGTCATCGAGGCGCATCTCCATCATGTTGTTGCGCGCCGCAAAGCTGCGCACGCCGGTCCACGGCGTCGTTCCATCGGCGCGCAGTTGTTGGAACGAATACGCGCTGGGCTCGGTTTTGAGGAGCCAATACCGGGCCATGCTCGCGTTTTCTTAGCAGAACATGCCATGCCCTGGCCCGCGACTCGCCGATATGCTATCGTGATTCGGCATGCGTAGACGGATCATTCGGGCGGTAGGCGACGGTTGGGAAGGCATCGAGCCGGCCGGCTACTCGCCGGACACGCCGGGAACGGGCGTTGCTCGCCATACGATCGTAGGAAAGAGGAAAAACGACGCGAGCGAGCCGGGACCGCGCATGGAGTTGCGCTACTTCGAAGTTGTACCTGGGGCGGCATCGCGCCTCGAAAAGCACGAGCACGAACACTACGTCATCGTGCGCCGCGGCTTCGGATATGCCGTGATCGGCGATACCGCGGCGGAGATCGGTCCGGACGATATCGTCTACGTCGGGCCCCTCGAGCTGCACCAGTTCGTCAATCGCGGTACGACGCCGTTTGGATTCTACTGTTTCGTCGATACCTGCCGTGACTTTTCGCAATCGCCCACGCCCGAGGAGCTCGCGCGCCTCGAAGCTTCACCTGCGGGCGCAATCGCAAAGCCGTTCGCTATTCCCCCACCCGCGAAGCGCTAACTGTAGCTGATCAGCTCATCGTCGCAGGGTAGGGTGCTCCAAGCGAAGCGTCCGACTTTTTTGGGCCAGCCATGGATGGCTGCTTCAAAACTTTGTTCTCCCAAAAAAGCGGAC